>DAHUZI010000118.1 GCA_027306595.1 Candidatus Dormiibacterota bacterium
GACGCCGACGCCGACGCCCAAGCCGACGCCGACGCCGACGCCCAAGCCGACGCCGACGCCGACGCCGACGCCGAAGCCGACGCCGACGCCGACGCCCAAGCCGACGCCGACGCCCACGCCGAAGCCGACGCCGACGCCCACGCCGAAGCCGACGCCGACGCCGACCCCCACGTCGACGCCGACCCCCAATCCAACGCCGACCCCCAATCCAACGCCGCTGCCCTAGGCGGGCCGAGCCGGGGCCTGGGGCCGGGGTCCTTGATCCCGAGGCCGTGGGAAGGCGGGGTGGCTGCCGGCCCCGGCGTCCGCACCGTACGCTGAGGGGCCGGGCCGGCAGCGCTGCGGCATCCGTTACCCTTTGGGTGGGCGGGCGTTTCCCTGACGAGGTGGGCCGTGAGTAGCTCGATCGCCGCCGCGGGCCAGGCCGCAAGGCCGGAGCGACGGGGTCAGCGGTGGGCCGTACGCATCGTGGCGGGTCTCGCGCTCGGGGCCGCGCTGGTGGCCGGGGCGGCCGAGGGGTTTGCATGGAACCGCCATCAGACGGTGGCGGCGTCGGTCAGCCGTCTTCGGGCGAGCTGGGCGGCGGACCTGGCCGCCGGGTTACCGCCTCCGACCTTGGCGCCGCTGCGGGCCGAGCTGGGCCGTACGCTGCGTCGCTCCGGTCTGTGGTGGTGGCCGCTCACCTGGGGCGAGTCCGCGAATGCGGACGTCAACCGCCTGGGCGCCGACACCGCCGCCGCCTTCGGCACAGCGCTGAGCGCGGCCCGGAGCCGTGCCGCCCAAACCCTGGCCGCGTGGAGGCGGCTGATCCGGACGGACGGCAACTGGGTGCCGCGACGGCTGGTGGCCGAGGCCGCCACCTGGCCGGCTGCTCTCCGCGCGGCCAGGACCCCGGTCGGGGTTGCGGCTCTCGCGCCCGGCTGGGCCGCCGCGGAGTCGGCCGCCCGATCCGCTGCAGCTCGGGCGCGGCTGGAGGCCCTGGCACGCGCCACCGGCTCCACGGGTCCGGGCAGGCTCATCTCGACGGCGGCGGGGCTCATCACCATCGCGCGGGCCGACAACCTCGATCCGGGCGCGGTCCCTCGCCTGGCCGGGGAGCTCCGCCACGAGCTTGTCCAGGGTCAGCCCGGAACCGCGACCGCGGCCCGGCTCACCCGGGCGATCGCGGCCCTGCGGGCGCTGATCGCCCTCAACGACGCGGTGGCCGCCGACCTGGTCACCTTGACGGGCCAGGTGGACCAGGCCGCCGCCGAACAGGTGCCCGGGGCCGGCGCCCTTCTCGCCGCCTACCGCGCCGACCAGGCCAGCTTCACCTCCGCCACCACCCAGCCGGTGATGCGCACGATCGCCGATCGTATCCATGCGCTCGGCGGCCGCGCGCTCACCGCCCTCGCGGCACATCGCTGCGGTCACGCGCTTCCCGCAGGAAAGGTCATCACGATCGCCCTGTCGTTCCAGGAGATGGTCTTCTACAACAATGGATGCGCAGTCGAGGCGACGCCGGTCACGACCGGCAGGCCCCTGCTGCGCACGCCGACCGGGACGTTCCACATCTTCGACAAGCAGACCCCATACGTCTTCATCTCGCCGTGGCCCCCGGGTTCACCCTTCTGGTATCCGACGAGCCCTGTGGACTGGGTCATGGAGTTCGATCAGGGTGGGTACTACATCCATGACGCGCCCTGGGAGCCGCCCGGGGCGTTCGGGCTGAACAGCGACAACGGGGTGTGGGCCAGCCACGGCTGCGTTCACACCCCGACGAGCGTGATGCGCTGGGCGTTCGGGTGGACCCCGTTGGGGACCCCGGTCATCGTCTCGGCGTAGGGTGGCCGTGGCCAGCGGGCCCCCCGACCGGGCGGTGGCCGAGGACGGCTCCGATCCAGAACTCGTCGGGCGGCTCGCCTTCCGAAGCCAGCTCCGATACATCTTCCGCCGGGTCCTCACGTTCCTCGACGAGGTCGCGGCCGACTACGGGCTGAGCCCGCTCGGGTACCATGTGATCCTCGTCCTCGGGGGCGCCGGACCCCAGGGCCTCGCCGAGCGGGATCTCGTCGAGCAGCTCGCCTCCAGCCGCGCCCACGTGTCGGTGCTCGCTCGCACCCTGGTCGATGCGGGGCTGGTGAGCCGTGGCTCGGCGCCCGGCGACCGCCGCCAGGTCCTGCTCCGACTCACCCCGCTCGGCTGGTCGACGGTTCGCCGGATCGCCGCGGATCACCAAGCCCGGCTCCGCCGGCTGGTCGACGATTGGGAGCCAGCCCAGCTGGAGTCGATGCTGGAGCAGATCATGACCGTCTATCTCGGCCAGCCGGGCCGGGTCCGGCTCGAGCGTCCGCCCAGGCCCTGATCGTCGGCGCCGCCCCGGGGATGGCCCCGTCCCCCCTTGGGGTGGGGCGGCTCGGCCCCTGGCGCCGCGCGCGATCAGAACGTTGGCGGCGTGTTGATCCAGAGGACGATCGCCGTCAGCGGGCCGGGATTGCTCCAGGCGTGGGCGCGGGTCGACGGGAACCCGAGGGCATCCCCCGGCCCGAGGGCGTACCGAGCCCGGGACGCGAGGCGCAGCTCCAGGTGGCCCTCGAGGACGTACAGGAACTCCTCCCCCTCGTGGGTGTACGCGCCACCGCTGCCGACACCCGGGGCGACTGTGAACAGCTGGGGCTCGATCGTCCGCGCCGCGGGCCCGAGGTGCTCGATCGTCAGCCCGGGGGTCCCGGTGCGCAGCAGAAACCCCTCGCCGCGCCGCACCAGAGCCCGACCGCCCAGTCCGGCCCCGAGGAGGGTGACGAGGTTGATGTCGAGGGAGCTGGTGAGCTTCTGGAGCGCGGCGAGCGACGGCGCCGAGAGCCCCCGCTCGATCGCCGACAGGTGCGACGCCGAGAGGCCGGCGGCCTCGGCGAGTCGACGCAGCGAGAGGCGGCGCCGGGCACGAGCGGACCGCAGCCGCGGACCGACGCCGTCGAGCGCCGCCCCCGATGCCGGGGTCGTGGGGGCCTCGTCCGGGGCTGGGGGGTCGGTCGCCGGGGCCGATGGGGTCACGTCCGGGCCCGCTCGGCGCCGCCGGAGCGAGCCGCCATCGATGCGGGCTCGGATCAGCGCGCTCGGAAGCCGCTCCTCTTGCCGGAAGCGGCGGACCAGGCGCAGGCGTGCGACGTCGGCCCGGCTGAAGATCCGGTAGCCGGTTTCGGTCCGGCGCGCCTGAACCAGCCCCTCCTGCTCCCACAGCCTGAGGGTCGAGGAGCTCACCCCCACCAGGCGCGCGGCCTGCCCGATCGAGTATCCGTGCGGTGGCCGGGGGTCGCCGGGTCCGCTGGCAGACATCGCACCTCCCCGGCGCGGCCGGGCCCGCGCCTTGACGAGCGTAGCGGAACCGCGTAGCGTGTGCGCTGCACCTTACAGTCGTCCTGCAATGCGGGTGCCCTGCGGACGGCGGAGAGCGCGCGCCCCGCGGGCGCGGTGCGCAGGCGGCGGCCCGATCGGCCGTCGGAGGGCTCGCCCGGGAGGTGATCGTGTCGGCGATGCGCGCGGACGGCACCCGCTCCTCCTCGGTCGCCGACCTGCTGGCGCTGCGGCAGCGGGTCGTGCCACGAGGGGTCTCGACCGCCAACCCAACCGTGATCGATCGCGCCGAGGGCGCGGTCTGGGTCGACCGCGACGGCGACGAATGGATTGACTTCACAGGTGGGATCGGGGTCCTCAACGTAGGCGCCGGGCACGCCGCGGTGCGGGCCGCGGTCCACCGCCAGGTCGACCAGCTCCTCCACACCTGCAGCCATGTCGCCTGGCACGAGCCGTACCTGCGGGTCGCCGAGCGGCTGAGCGCGGTCGCCCCGATCGATGGACCGGCCAAGGTCATGCTCTGCAACAGCGGGGCAGAGGCGGTCGAGAACGCCGTCAAGATCGCCCGGGCGGCGACGGGGCGCCCGCTCACGGTCGCCTTCGACATGGCCTTCCATGGCCGCACGGTGCTGGCCCTCTCCCTGACCGGCAAGGAGCACCCCTACAAGGATGGGGTCGGCCCCTTCCCGACCGAGGTGCGTCGGGTCCCGTATGCCTCCTGTTTCCACTGCCCGGTCGGCCTCAGCTACCCCGGCTGTGCGATCCGGTGCCTGGACGGCCTGCGCCGGGTGCTCGCCGAGGAGGGCGAGCGGGTGGCCGCGGTGATCGTCGAGCCCGTCCAGGGCGAGGGCGGCTTCTTCGTCCCCCCGCCCGAGTTCCTCCCGATGGTGGCCGAGCTGACCCACGCGGCCGGCGCGCTCCTGATCATGGACGAGATCCAGAGCGGCTTCGGCCGCACCGGGCGCCTCTTCGCCTGCGAGCACACGGGCGTGCGCCCGGATCTCCTCGTCACCGCCAAGTCGCTCGCCGGGGGCCTTCCCCTCTCGGCGGTGGTGGGCCGGGCCGCGGTCATGGATGCCCCCGGCCCCGGCACCCTGGGGGGGACGTACGGCGGCAATCCCGTCGCCTGCGCCGCCGCCCTGGCGGTCCTGGAGCTGTTCGCCGACGGCGAGCTGCCCCGCCGGGCTGATGCCCTCGGCCTTCGGGCGCTCACCCGGATGCGCGCGTGGCAGGAGGAGAATCCAGCGATCGGCGACGTCCGCGGGCTGGGCGCGATGGTGGCGCTGGAGGTTGTGGGCCCCGCGGGCGCCCCCGATCCCGCCCTCGCCCTGCGCATCCACCGCGCCTGCCAAGACCGTCGTCTCCTCATCATTCGGGCCGGTCTCCACGACACCGTGGTCCGGCTGCTCTTTCCGCTGACCATCGACGAGGGGACCCTGGACGAGGGGCTCGACCGGCTGGAGGCGGCCCTGCGGGCGGCGCAGCAGCAGGGCACTCCCGAGATCGCCGGACCTGACGTCCCCGTCCACCTGGGAGGATTGGAATCGTGACCGAGACCACCGCGCGGACGCGTGCCCTTGATTCGGCCCGGGTCGAGGCCCTGATCGGCGCCGAGGAGGCCCGCTTCCGCCAGGCGCGGCCGCGCTCCGCCTCGATGCTCGAGCGCGCCCGTCGGGTCATGCCCCGGGGGGTTCCCTCCTCGTTCCAGGACTCGCCCCCGCAGCCGGTCTACGTCGACCGCGGGCAGGGCAGCCGGGTCTGGGACGTCGACGGGAACGAGTACGTCGATCTGCACAACGGCTTCGGGGTGATGGTGGTCGGCCACGCCCACCCCAAGGTGACCGAGGCGATCGCACGGCAGGCGGCTCGCGGCACGCACTTCGCCCAGCCGGTCGAGGACGACATCGTGGTCGCCGAGGACCTCGGGCGACGATTCGGCCTGCCGCTCTGGCGGTTCACGAACAGCGGGACCGAGTCGACCCTGGATGCGGTGCGGCTGGCGCGCGGGGTCACCGGGCGCGACCTGATCGTCAAGATCGAGGCCTCGTACCACGGCCACCACGACGCCCTGATGGTGTCGGTGGAGCCACCCCCGGAGCGGATGGGGCCGGCCGACCAGCCGGCGTCGGTCCCCTCCAGCGGCGGCATCCCCCTGGCGGTGGCCGAGCTGACGCGGGTGGTCCCGTTCAACGACCTTCCCGCCCTGGAGCGGATGTTCCAGGCCCACCCCCAGGCGATCGCGGGCGTGATCGTGGAGCCCGCCATGATGAACATCGGCTTCGTGCTCCCCGACCCCGGCTACCTCCAGGGGGTCGTCGATCTCGCCCATCGCCACGGCGCGATCGCGATCTTCGACGAGGTCAAGACCGGGCTCACGCTCGCCCCCGGCGGCGCCACCGAGCGCTTCGGCGTCACCCCCGACGTCGTCTGCCTCGCCAAGGCCCTCGGCGGCGGGGTTCCCTGCGGGGCGATCGGCGGGACCGAGGCGGTGATGGCGGCGATCACCGACGGCCGGGTGGCCCAGATGGGCACGTTCAACGGCAATCCGCTCACGATGGCAGCGGCACGGGCGACGCTCCTCGACGTCCTCACCCCCGATGCCTACGAGCACCTGGACACGCTGGCCCAGACCATGCGGGACGGCTGCAACCAGGTGATCGCCGAGCATGAGCTGCCCTTCCACGTGATCGCGATCATGGCCCGCGGCAGCGTCACCTACCGGGCCGAGCCGGTGCGCAACTACCGGGACTACCTCGAGGTCGACGAGCGGATCGCCTACCTCGCCTGGCTCTACCAGTGCAATCGAGGGGTCCTCATGGCGCCGGGCGCGGAGGAGAACTGGACCCTGTCGGTGCAGCACTCGACGGCCGACGTCCAGCGCTACGTCGACAACCTCCGCCAGCTCGCGCAGGACCTGCGGCGCTGAGCGAGCCGCCGCGCCTCAGCCCCGGCCTCCAGCGCCAGGTGGACGGGCCCTCGTTCCTGGGTCCCGCCACCTTCGCCAAGGCGCCCCTCCTGTCGGAGCCGGAGGAGCTGGACCGCTGGCGTCCCGACATCGCGGTCGTCGGGGCGCCCTGGGACGACTCGGTGAGCTACCGGCCCGGGGCCCGCTTCGGCCCCCGGGCCGTCCGCACCGCCAACTACCAGCCGCCCGACTGGCATCTGGACCTCGAGGTCGCCCCCCTCGACGAGCTGACCCTGGTCGACTACGGCGACGCCGTCTGCCCTCCCGGCCTGGTCGGGCCCGCCCACGCCGCCATCCGGGAGCGGGTCCACGAGGTCGCCAGCCGGGGGATCGTCCCGCTCGTCATCGGCGGCGACCACTCGATCACCCTGCCGTCGGCGACCGCGGTCGCCGACGCCGTCGGCCGGGGCCGCCTCGGCATCGTCCACTTCGACGCCCACGCGGACACTGCCGACGAGACCAACGGCAACCCCCTCTCCCATGGCACCCCGATGCGCCGGCTGATCGAGTCGGGCGCGGTCCCGGGGCGAAACTTCGTCCAGGTCGGGCTCCGCGGCTACTGGCCGCCGAAGGACGTGTTCGACTGGATGCGGGAGCAGGGCCTGCGCTGGCACCTGATGGGGGAGGTCTGCGAACGGGGGATCGACGCCGTCATCACCGAGGCGATCGCCCAGGCGCTGGACGGGCCCGAGGTCCTCTACCTCTCGGTCGACATCGATGTCCTGGATCCCGGCTTCGCACCCGGCACCGGCACCCCGGAGCCAGGCGGGATGCAGCCCCACGAGCTGCTCCGGTCGCTGCGCCGGATCACCCTGGAGGCCACGGTCGTGGCGATGGACGTCGTGGAGGTCTCCCCGCCCTATGACTGGGCTGAGCTCACCAGCCAGAACGCGAACCGCTGCCTCCTGGAGGTCGTCTCCGCGCTGGCCGCCAAGCGGCTGCGGGCCCGGACCCAGCCGGGCTGAGCCGCCCCGGGGGCGCGTTCGGCGGCCGCGGCCGGCCTCAGTGGAGCGCGACGACCAGCCCGCTGGCGTCGAGGACGCGGTAGGGGTGGGTCGAGGGGCCAAGGTAGGCGAGCCAGGGCGGGGGCAGCAGCACGCCGAGGTGGCGGCGCCAGAGGCGCGGCACCCAGCTGTGGGCCCGATCGGGGTCGGGGAAGCCGACCTGGGCCCCGTCGCTCACGATCCCCATCCGCGCGGCGAGCTGCGCCGCCAGGTCGTCGACCAGCGCCCACAGCCGGTCCTCGGGGACGGCCGGCGCGAGCGCGTCCCACGAGGGCAGATGGAGGGTCAGCTCCGCCCCGTCGGCGTCGACCGACTGGACGGCCGCCACCGTGACCCGCACCGTCGACCACACGATCGTCTCGCCCGCGACCAGGGGGGCGCCGCGCCGACGCCCGGCGACGAAGCGCTCGGGCTCGGGCGCTCGCTCGCAGCGCCCGGTGGCGCGGAGGATGTCGAGGGCCTGAGCCAGCAGCCAGGGGCTTCGGGCGTCGCCGGGGTCGGGCACGCTCAGTGAGATCGTGCTGGCATCCGCCGTGGGCAGGCACACCCGCCATCCCCCCTCGTCCGCCGCCGCGGCAGCCGACCAGGGGTCGGCTCCCCGCGGCGGTCGTTCGCCGGTGTCCCAGCCGATCGTGCGTCCTCCGCCGGGCCGACCCGCCCCCCCGCATTATCGCGACGCGCGGCCGGGGGCCCGCTGCCCGGATCGCCCCCCGCGCCCCTGTAGGCTGGGCGCGGACCAGCAGCGAGCGGACCGCTCCCATGGAGGCGTCGCCATCGTGACCCAGCCGGTCGTCCTCGAGCCGCCGGCGCGAGCCCCGGCCGCGCCCGCCACCGGCTCGGGCCTCGGCTCGCGGTCGGGCGTCGGCGACCGGGCGCCGGAGGAGCTCCCGTCGACCGGGGACCATCCGGGCGGCTCCCGGCCGATGGGGCCGGGGGCGCGCGGCGGCCGGTGAGCGCGACTCCGGACGACCCCGGACGCGACCGCCTCCCCGGCGTCGTGGAGGCACGGGCTCGTCTCCTGGCCGCGATTCGCCCGCTCGCCTCCGAGACCGTGCCCCTGGACGCGGCCGCCTGCGGGCGGGTGTTGGCTCAGCCGCTCGTGGCCGGGCAGCGGCTGCCCCCCTTCGCCAACAGTGGGATGGACGGCTACGCCGTCCGGGTCGCGGACCTCGCCGCGCTACCGGCGCGGCTGCCGGTGATCGGGGAGATGGCGGCGGGGATGGCGCCGGACGCGGTCACGGTCCGGCCGGGGAGCTGCGCCAAGGTCATGACCGGCGCGCCGCTCCCGGCCGGCGCCGACGCGGTGGTGCCGTACGAGTGGACGGACCGGGGCGCGGACGTCGTGACCATCGGCCAGCGTCCGGGGATCGGGAACGCGGTTCGGCTGGCGGGGGAGGACCTGGAGCCGGGGGACCGGATCCTGGAGGCCGGGCACCGTCTTCGGCCGACCGACCTCGCCGCCTGCGCCGCCAGCGGCGTCGCGAGCCTGGTCGTCGCCCGGCGCCCACGGGTCGCGGTCCTCACCACCGGCGACGAGCTGCGTCCGCCGGGATCGCTGCTCGGGCCCGGCCAGATCTACGACACCGCGGGGGTCGCCGTGGAGGCCCTCGTGGCGGAGGCGGGCGGAACCGTCACGGCTCGGCGCACGCTCCCCGACGCCCCCGAGGCGGTGGAGGCGGCCCTCGTGGGGCTCGCCGCCCAGGCCGACCTGCTGCTGACCGTGGGGGGGGTCAGCGTCGGCGATCACGACCACGTGCGCGACGCGATCCGCCGGCTCGGGCGCCTCGACCTCTGGCGGGTCGCCATGCGCCCGGGGCGCCCGGTGGCGGTCGGCTCGATCCCCCCCGCGCTGGTGATCGGGCTTCCCGGCAATCCCGTCTCCGCGTGTGTTACGTTCATCCTCTTCGCGGCCCCCGCCCTGCTCCGGCTCCAGGGGGCCAGCAAGACCGAGCCCCCGGCGGTCCCGGCGGTTCTCCTCGAGACGGTGGAGAAGCCGCAGGGGCTGGAGACGTACCACCGGTGCGTTGTCGAGCCGGGCGCAAGTGGCCTGCCGGGAGCCCGGCTCACGGGGGCGCAGGGGAGCGGCATCACGCGCTCGTTGGCCCTGGCCGACGGGCTCCTCGTCCTCCCCCGGGAGGGGGCGGAGGTCCGCGCCGGCACCCAGGTCCAGGTGATCCTCCTGGGGCCAGCCGTCGCCGGCTAGGGCCGGCCCTCGCCGGCGGACGGAGGCGTGCCCCCGGGGGCACGCGGCGCGGCTGCGGCCTCCCCGGCGCCGGACGGTCCCGCGGCACCGGCCGCGACCACGGCCGCGCGCAGGAGGGCTGCGCGACTTGCGGGGTCGCGCCCGGCGACCGCCTGGCCGGCGAGGTAGGCCGCGAGCGGGGCCAGCGGGCGGGAGCCCGACGTGTGCGCCGCGGCCCCGGCAAGCTCGAGGACGAGGCGCGCCTCCTCCTCCGTCAGCTCGGCCACCGGCGAAGCCTGCGCCCATCCCCGGACCAGCCGCTCGAGCCACGGGTTCACCCACCCGCTCCAGCCCGAGCGCTCCCGAGGGCCTCAAGCTCCGAGCGGGTGTTGCAGTTGAGAAAGGACGAACCCTGGGGGTCGACGCGGCGCCACGCCGCCTCGGGCACCGGGACGACCACGAGCTCCGCGAGCGCCCGGTGGAGCGCCCGCTCGCCGGCGGCGAGCGCGGCGGCGAGCGGCGCCGCGCAGCGACGCCGGTACACGGCGAACAGCGGCTCGAGCCGGCCCCCCCGGATCGGGACCACCGCGTCGGCGGCGGGGTCCGCGGCCGCCCGGCTGGCCAGGAGCAGGGCCAGGTCGGGGCTCGGGGTCGGCATGTCGCAGGCGACCACCAGGACCAGGGGCGTCGGCGCCTGGGCGAGGCCGTGGGCGAGGCCGGCCAGCGGTCCCTGTCCGCAGGTGGGGTCCGCGACCGCCGGGCAGGGGAGGCCATGGCTCGACGGCCCAGCCACCAGGGCCGCTACCGCCAACGGGCGCAGGGCGCGGTAGGGATGGGCGATGAGCGGGCCCCTCGGGGTCGGCCACGCCGCCTTGTCGCAGCCGGCCCGGGTCGCGGCGCCGCCGGCGAGGATCAGCAGGGTGACCGCCTCCGGCGGGGCCGCGGCGGGGCGGGCGGGTGCCACCGTCACGCCCGCCCGCCCCGCGCCCCGCCGGCGCGCACCCGGAAGGGGTGGGTGTACACGTTGCATCGCCCATCGCGAAGGAACGCGACCAGCGTGGCGCCGAGCCGGTCGGCCGCCCGGACCGCCAGGGACGAAGGGGCTGACACGGCCGCGATGATCGGCACCCCCGCCGCCGTCGCCTTCTGCACGATCTCGAAGCCGGCCCGACCGCTGACGAGCAGGAGGTGCCGGTCCAGCGGCAGCCCGTCGCTCAGGAGGGCCGCGCCGATCAGCTTGTCGACCGCGTTGTGGCGCCCGACGTCCTCGCGCACGTCGGCAATCTCCCCGGAGGGGCCGACCAGCGCGGCTGCGTGGAGGCCGCCGGTCCTCGCGAAGCCGGCCTGCCGAGCCCGCAGCTGGTCGGGCAGGGCGTGGAGGAGCGCCACCGGCCAGGGGTCGGCGCCGGCGACCGGGCGCTGGGCCCGCGCCAGCGCGACCAAGGTCGTCGCCCCGCACAGCCCGCAGGCGCTGGTGGACGGGAGCCGGCGCTGCCACCCGATCAGGCCATCCGGGAGCGCGCGCCGGAGGCGGACGTCGACCAGGCCCTCCACCTCGGGCAGGAGGTCGACGTCGAGGCCGCCAGCCTCCACCGTATCCTGGCCGCTCGGGCTCATTCGCACCCCCGCGAGGTCGGCGCGGGTGCGGATGATCCCCTCGGCGTGGAGGAGGCCGAGCACGAGCTCGAGGTCGGCCCCGGGCGTGCGCATGACCACGGCGAGCGCATCGCCGTCGACCAGGACCTGGAGCGGCTCCTCGGCCGCGACCCAGTCGTCGTCGGGGCGGGAGATCGTGCCGGTCCAGCGCCCGACCGAGACCGCGATGGTTCCCGGGCGCCCGCCGTGGCGGCGTTCGCCCGGGCCCAGCGGGTGTGCCATGCGCTCTCCCCCGGCGCGATCAGGTGGGCGGGCGGCCAACGCGCACCGTCATCGGTGGCCCGGCGCAGCCCTCCGCCGCCGTGTGGGCGGGGCGCGTCGCCCTCCGACGGTCGCACGCCCACCCGTCCCCGAACCGGCCGGCGAGCGGCGGCGCGGGGCGGGTCCGCGCGCGCGCCCCGTCGCCCCGCCCGCGGGAGGGGGCCGCGGCCGGTTGCGACGATCCGCCTTTGCCGGGGGAGCGCGACACTCGCCCGATCGTACGCCCGGCCGGGCGCTGGCACCGGGCGGCCAGCATCAGCCGCTCCGCGGCGTGGTGCGGACGAGGACCAGCTCGCCGTCGCCGAAGTGCAGGCGGCGGTCGCCGCCCTCGACGCTGCCATGGGGGAGGATGCGTGCCTCCAGCACCAGCTGCGGCGCCCCGTCAACGAGGGCCGCCGCGGGCATGTTCGGGTTCCCCGCGCGGACCCACCGCGCGGCGGCCGCCGCCGACCCCGCCTCCTCGAGCCGGCGATGGCCGACCGAGGTGTGGTACGAGCCGGCGGCGGGGTCGAGGGGGACTCCCGGATCCCCCTCGACCGCGCGGCGCAGGACGTCCGGGAGGGCCCGTGCGGCGAGCGCGCTCAAGCGGCGCGTGAGGGTCCCGTTGGTGTCGTCGGGCCGGATCGGTTCGCGCCCCTGCCACATGGCGGGGCCGAGGTCGATGGCCCGGGCCATCCGCTGGTAGGTGACCCCGGTCTCGCGCTCGTCGTTGACGATCGCCCAGTACACGGGCTCCGGACCGCGGTACGCGGGCAGGAGCGAGGGGTGGACGTTCAGCCACCCGAGCCGGCCCAGCTCGAGGGCTCGCGCATGGAGGATCTGGTTGAAGCTGGCCACCAGGAAGAGGTCGGCGCCCAGCGCCTCGAGCGCCTGCAGCGAGGGGGGCCGGTTGATGGCCTCCACCCGAAGGAGCGGCACGGCAAGGTGACGGGCCACCTGGGCGAGCGCGTTGTCACCGGCCACGACCGGGTGGGCCCCGGGGCTGGTGACGAGGCCCACCAGCTCGACGGGCTCGGCGAGGAGCGCGAGGAGGATCGCCAGGCTGTAGTCGGAGGGGAACCCCAGGAACGCGACCCGCGGCCCGCCGGCCAGGGGCCGGGAGGGGGACCCCGTCGGCGGCTCGGTGAGGACGAGATCGGGCACCATGCGGAAGCTCTCCCGCCCCCAGAGCTCGGCCGCGACCCGATTCAGCCAGGGGCTGCGCAGCGGGCCCGCGGGTGTGGTCGACATGGCGGATCCCCCATCTCGCGGCGGCGCTCCGGACCGTCGTGCCGGCGTCGACGGGTGCACCGTCCGCCATCGTAAGCGGGCGGGTCCGCCCCACGGTCCCGAGGCTCGGCCCCCGACTGGTACGCTCGGCCGCCGGTGGCGACGCGTGGGGCGGCGGACGGGACGGCGGTGCCACGAGGGGTGCCCGTGGCCCGGATCCCCGTCCGACGGCGCCGGCGGATCGTCCGGTTGCTCCTCGCCTGGTACCGGGTCGAGCGGCGCCGACTGCCGTGGCGTCAGGTCGCCGACCCCTGGGCGATCCTGGTCTCCGAGATCCTGCTCCACCAGACCCAGGTCGACCGCGTGGTCCCGGTCTACCGGGACTTCGTCCGGCGCTGGCCTGACCCGACGAGCTGTGCCGCCGCGCCGCTGGCCGACGTCAAGCGGGTGACCGACCCGCTCGGGTACCACGTCCGGGGCGGGTGGCTCCACGCTATCGCGAGCCGCGTGCGTGACCGACCGCCCCCGCATCTCCCGCGGACGGCGGCCGAGCTCAGACGGCTCCCCGGAATCGGCCGCTACACCGCCGGCGCCGTGGCGAGCATCGCCTTCGGCGCGCGGGAGCCGTTGGTCGATACCAACGTGGTGCGACTCTTCGAGCGGCTGTTCCGGCTGGAGCCGGACGGCCGACGGGCCCTCTCGCCGCAGCTGTGGGCGCTGGCGGCCACGCTGGTGCCGCGGGCGGCCCCGGGCGATTTCAACCAGGCGTTGATGGAGCTCGGGGCGCTCGTCTGCCGCCCTCGCCGCCCCCGATGCGGCGTCTGCCCGCTGGAGCCGGTGTGCGCCACCCGCTGCCCCCGCCTCCGATCGGTGCGCTTCGAGGCCGCCCCAACTGGGGCAGTGCCCGCCCCTTCGCGAAGTCGGGCCCGGCGCGGGGGCAGGTCCGGTGGGCAGAATAGGGGGCGGATCGGCGGAGCCGCCGGCCGCCACGGCCCTGGAGGTGTGCGATGACCCACCGCGTGACCCTCATCCCCGGGGACGGGGTTGGACCGGAGGTCTCGACCGCGGCCCGGCGGGTGCTCGACGCCACCGGGGTCGACTTCGACTGGGAGGTGGTCGACGCGGGCGAGGGGGTGATGGCCCAGTACGGCACCCCGATGCCCCAGCATCTCCTCGAGTCGATCCGCCGCAACAAGGTGGCGATCAAGGGGCCGATCACGACCCCACTCGGGACCGGGATCCGCAGCGTCAACGTGGCGCTGCGGCGGGAGCTCGACCTCTACGCGCTCGTCCGCCCCTGCAAGTCGTACGAGGGTGTGCGGTCGCTCTACCACAACATCGACCTCGTGCTCGTCCGCGAGAACACCGAGGACCTCTATGCGGGGATCGAGTTCGAGGAGGGGACCGCGGGCTGCCGCGAGGTGATCGACTTCATCAACGCCCGCCAGGAGCGCCGGATCCGTTCCGACTCCGCGATCTCGATTCGGCCGATCTCCCGGTTCGGGACCGAGCGGGTGGTGCGCTTCGCCTTCGAGTATGCGCGCCGATACGGCCGGCGCAAGGTGACCTCGGTGCACAAGGCGAACATCCTCAAGTTCGGCGACGGGCTCTGGCTCGACGTCTCGCGTCAGGTGGCGAAGGACTACCCCGACATCGAGTTCGACGACCGGATTGTCGACAACATGTGCATGCAGCTGGTCCAGAAGCCCGAGCTGTACGACGTGCTCGTGCTCCCCAACCTGTTTGGGGACATCGTCAGCGACCTGGCGGCCGGACTGGTGGGCGGGCTGGGACTCGCACCGGGCGCCAACATCGGGGCCGATTGCGCACTGTTCGAGGCCACCCACGGGAGTGCGCCCAAGTACACGGGCATGAACAAGACCAACCCCATGGCGATGATGTTCTCCGGGGTGCTCATGCTCCGTCACCTGGGCGAGGCTGCGGCGGCCGACCGGCTCGAGGCCGCCCTGGCGGCCGTGATCAAGGAGGGGCGCCGGGTCACCTACGACATGAAGGCCGATCGTGACGACCCGTCGGCGGTCGGCACCTCCGAGGTCGCGGACGCGGTGATCGAGAAGCTGGAGGCCCTGCCAGCGGCCGACTAGACGGCCGCTTGCAGGGCCTCCAGCCCGGGTCGGGCCCCGACGCCGGAGATCGGCTCGCCGCCCCCCATCTGACGATTCCGAAAAGGGGGTGTCGGTGGGCGGGTCACAGGTGGCAGACTGGGGCGTGATCATGGGTTTGGCGGCGGTGCCTGCGCCATCCCCGGGGACGACGCCCCTCGGGGAGCTCCGTCGGGCATGGCTCGACGCGGCGCGTGAACAGGAGCGATACCTTCCCGGGCTGGCCGGGCGCGTCGAGCGCGAGCTGGAGACGCTGGGGCCCGCCCACCGGGGTGAGGCCGACCTCATGGCGGCCGTGCAGCACTTCTCCGCCATGGTGCGAGATGCTGGCCGGCCCGGGGAAGCCAGGTCCCTGGCTCGCCGGATGGGCAAGGCGGTCTTCGAGTTCCTCCTGGCAGAGTCGGTAGCGGGCGAACAGGACGCCCGGACGCTGATGCCTGCGGCTCCAAGCGTCGAGTCGCCGGGGGCCGAGCCCCCCGGCGCGCCAGCCGGACCGGCGGTCGGTGCTGCCGGGGCCGATGCGGCGGCGGCCCCGACGGGGCCTCCCGAGCTCCCCGCTTCCCGTTCAGGGGCGGGTGCCACGGAGGGGCATCCCGGGCCCGGGCCACAGGCTCCGGACGGCCCGCCCGTCGAGCAATCCTGGTCGCGCGGGCCGGACGACCCCCGGCTCCCGATGGGGCCGCTGGCCGGTGCGGAGATGCCGGCCGGGTCGGCGCCGCTCCCGTCCCCGCGCCCGACCCTCCCGTGGCCCCCCCCGGAGGAGACCGTGGAGTCCGTCCTCCGGCAGACCGCAGGCGGGGTGGAGCCCACGTCCGGCTCGTCGGCCCCGCAGGCGGGCCAGGGCGTGCCGGCACCTCCCTCGGCGCCCGCGGACGACATTGAGCCAATGGTGCCCCCTGGCACGGCGGCGTGGGCCGCCACCCCGCCCGCGGCCGTGCCCGCCGGGGCCGGGAGGCCGCCGGCGTTCACTCCGCGCCCCGAGGTGGCCGCGGCGCCTCCGTCCCCGGGCGAGCGGCCCCCAGGCGACCTGCCGGCGGCTCCGCTCCGGGCGTCAGCCGCGCCGAGCCCGGCGGCCGCACCGGTGGGTGCGCCGTCGACCCCCGCGGTGGCCCGCGCCCAGCCCCAGCCTCACCGCCTTCCACGCCCCACGGCAGGACCTGCAACCCCCTCGCCGGCCCCCCCCCAGCGGTCGTCGCCGCCACCGCGGTCGGCGCAACCTGGACCCGGTGGCGCCGCGCGTGCGACCGGTGCATTTCCCGCCGCCGGCCCGCTTGTGGGTGCAGGCGCGCCCCCGTCCCAGCGCGCGCAGAGCCCGTCGACAGCTCCAGCGGCTCCGGCGCAGGCTGCGCCTCCGCTCCCTGGCCCCGGGCCCCTCACTCCCGACGGTCGCCATCCGCATGCCGCTGACCACGCCCCGACGGGTCCGGCTGCCCCCGCGCCAGCCGTCTCGCCCTATCTTCCGGCCCGCTCCGCAGCGGGCGCGCCTGTACCCGGTGCCACGATCGCCGGCGGCGCGGTAGTCGAAATCACCCCAGCGGTGCCGGGGGAGGTGACGTCGGCCGCGGCGTCTCCCGCCCTTCCCACGCACTCGGGCCCTGTCCGTCCGGGGCCACCCGAGGTCGCCGGCGGCCGTCAGCCGGGCCTGGACGGGGCCGACGGCGCCGCGTTCGGACCTGATGGAGGAGCGGCGCTCGCGGCGCCGCTCCCGACGGCCTGGGGTGTCCGCGTGTCGCCTCGGGTCCAGCAGGTGCGGCAGCGGCGGATCGCGGTCCGGCAGGCCCAGGCTCCGGCGATCCTGGCCGAGGCCCACGCGGCGGCGGTCTCCGACCTCGGGGCGATCCTCGGGCGTGGCCGCGGGCACCGTGCGGCGCGATCGATGCGAGCGGCGCCGATCCCCGAGCCGAGCGAGGTTCGGCGAGTGCTCGACGCCCTCGTGGACGATCGCAGACCGTGGGAGGCCAGCGCCCTCGCGGCGCGACTCGCGGCCGCCGCACCCTCCACCGAGGTGAGCGACGCGGCCTGCGCCCTCGGTGAGCGATGCCGGGACGGCCGTGAGGCCGACGCGGCACGCGTCGCGTTTCTGAGCGCCGTCGTCGCCCAGCCTCCGTGCGAGCGTGCCTGCTGGCAGCTGGCCGCGCTCGCCTACGCCCGCAAGGACCCGAAGGACTCCGCGAGATGGTTGGAGTTCGTGGCTAGGCTCATGCGCGCGCGGGTCGCCGATCAGGACGCGCTGGCGGTGTACCGGCAGATCGCCGCCCTCACCCCGGGGCGCCGGGACGTCCAGGAGCTGGTGCGGATCGGCTCGCTGAACGGGTCGCTGCCGGACTGATCCCGCCGATGGGCGCTGGGCGCCTGCCCTTGCGCACCGAACAAAAGTTTGGTACGTTTGTTCGGTGGACCTCGGTGGCGGTGCGTCGGTCCCGATGGCCGTCCACGGTCCGGCGGCTGGCCCGCCGTCGCGTGGAGCGCCGCCCACGGCGGGGCGGTGGTCCAGTTGGGCGGAGGTGGTGGATCGCCTGGGCATGGGCGGCCGGATCGTCCTCGACCATCTCGAGCCCGCCCGCTCGCCGCGATACGGGACGACCCCCGCCGCCCTCAACCCCCGCCTCGCCCGAGCGCTCAGCCGCCGCGGCGTCACCGGGCTCTACAGCCACCAAGCTGCCGCCGTCGACCTGGCGCTCCGGGCGCACCACCTCGCCGTCGTCACCCCGACCGCCTCGGGCAAGACCCTCTGCTACAACCTTCCGGTCCTCGACGCAATCCTGGCCGACGAGACGAGCCGGGCCCTCTACCTCTTCCCGACCAAGGCCCTGGCCCAGGACCAGCTGGTCGAGCTCCAGCAGCTGGCCGACGCCGCCGACATGACCCTGCGCACCCACACCTACGACGGGGACACACCACCTGCCGTGCGCGCCGCGCTGCGGGAGGCTGGCCATGTCATCCTCACCAACCCGGACATGCTCCACACCGGGATCCTGCCCCATCACACGCGCTGGGTTCGGCTCTTCGAAGCATTGCGCTACGTCGTGATCGACGAGCTGCACACGTACCGGGGCGTGTTCGGCAGCCACGTCGCCAACGTGATCCGACGCCTTCGGCGGATCTGTGACTTCTACGGGAGTCGGCCGACCTTCGTGACCTGCTCGGCCACGATCGCCAATCCCGGCGAACTGGCCGAACAGCTCATCGGCCTGCCCGTCACCTGCATCGACGACAACGGCGCGCCCTCCCCAGCGAAGCGGGTGGTGGTGTGGAACCCACCCGTGGTGCAGCCCGCGCTCGGGATCCGTCGCAGTGCCGCGCTGGAGGCGCGCACGCTCGTACCGGCGTTGGTCCGAAGTGGGGCACAGACGATCGTGTTCGGGCGCACCCGACTTCAGGTCGAGGTCCTCTTGAACTATCTGCGTCGCGAGCTGCTGGATCGCTCCGTGGCGCCCGAGGACGGCGGTCCTCGCCTCGCGGTCCGGGCCTACCGAGGCGGGTACCTTCCCCTCGAGCGCCGCGCGATCGAGGCCGGATTGCGGGACGGCTCGGTGCGATGCGTGGTGGCGACGAGCGCCCTGGAGCTCGGCATCGATATCGGGCAGATGGAGGCGGCGGTGCTGGTCGGCTACCCGGGGACGATCGCCAGCACCTGGCAGCAGCTCGGACGGGCAGGCCGCCGAGGCCAGCCCGCTCTCCAGCTGCTCATCGTGGGCGGGGGGCCCCTTGATCAGTACGTGGCGACCCATCCCGAGTTCCTCCTCGAGCAGCCTCCCGAGCAAGCGCTCATCCATCCCGACAACCTGCTGGTGCTGGCTGGCCACGTGCAGGCGGCGGCGTTCGAGCTCCCGTTCCGCGACGGCGAGCGCTTCGGAGATGCCGAGGTGGGCGGGCTCCTGGCCCTGCTCGCCGACGAGGGGGTGGTGCACCATGCGGGCGGCCGCTGGCACTGGAGCGCTGACGCATTCCCAGCCGAGGCGGTGAACCTGCGCACGGTCGCCGCCAGCAACGTCGTCATCATCGACACGTCCTCACCCCCAGCCCGACCCTCAGGCGGACCCCAGGGCCCCTGGTCGGGGACGGCCGGGGGACGCTCCGGCACTGGAGCCCGCATCGTCGGCGAGATTGACGAATGGGCGGCCCCCCTCACCGTCCACGACGACGCCATCTACCTGCACCAGGGGCGGCAGTACCACGTGGAGCGGCTCGACTGGGAGGAGCGGCGCGCCTACGTCCACCCGGTCGCGGTCGATTACTTCACCGAGGCCGAGCTGCGCGTGAGCCTCCAGGTGCTGGATTGCTTCGCCGGGCCGGAGGCGTCAGGCGGCCTGCGGCTGCTCCGGGCTCGGGGCGACGTGCGGGTGAGCTCGCTGGCGGCGATGTACCGCAAGGTCCGCTTCCTGACCCACGAGACCATCGGGACCGGGCCGATCTCGCTTCCCGAGCGGGACCTGCACACCACCGCCTACTGGTGCATCGTCCCGCCTGAGGTCGCCGTCCGGGCCGGGCGGGCGCTGGAGCCTGGGCTCCATGCCCTGGCCCACGTCCTGGAGCAGGTGGCGGCCCTCAGCCTTATGTGCGACAGCCGCGATCTTGGCGTGTCGGCGCAGGTTCGTGCCCCGGTCGTGGGCCTTCCCCATCCCCACCCGCCGGTCGCGCCAAGCGAGTTCATCGCCGGGCAGCGGCCCCGCCAGACCGCGGCGCCCCTCGATGCGGCCTCGGCCGGCGGGTGGCCGGCGATCTTCCTGTACGACGCTCACCCGGGCGGCACCGGGCTCACCGGCCGCCTCTTCGACCTGCACCTCGTGGTGGTGGCGAGGGCCGCCGAGTTGCTGCGGCGGTGCCCGTGCGCCTCGGGGTGCCCCGCCTGCGTGGGACCGGTGGCCGGCGTGGATTCCACCGCCAAGGCGATGGCGATGGTGCTCCTGGATGCGGCACGAGCCGAGCCCCGCCCGGCCGGTGGCGACCGATGAGTCAGGACCTCGCTGGGCGGATGCGTCAGCTCACCGGCGGCCGTGCCCTTGCCCGGGGGCGCAGCGCGGCCGGGCTCTCGCTGTCGGCCGGCGACCTCCCAGCCGGTCCCGCAGGCTATGGGCTTTCGGGTGCGGCCTCGGAGGCCGTTCCGGTGGAGGCGCTGGCCAAGCTCGGATTCCAGCGGGAAGCCGGCATCTTCACCCGCCGCCTCAGGGTCGACCCCACCTGGGGAGTGCAGGCGGGCGGGCCGTCCCCGTCCGAGCTCGCCCTCCTGGCGGGCGATCTCGGCTGGGGGGCCGTGGAGCCAGAGGCGGTGTGGCTCTTCGACACCGAGACGACCGGGCTCGCCGGTGGGACCGGCACGATCCCGTTTCTGTACGGCTGGGGCCGGTGGCGTCCCGAGGGGATCGACGTCGAGCAATGGCTGCTGGCCGATCTCGGCGCCGAGCGAGAGCTGGTTGAGCGCGCCCTCGACCGGCTGGCCACCGCCGATGGGATCGTCACCTTCAACGGGGCGGCCTACGACCTTCCGCTGCTGCACACCCGGGCGATCCTCGAGCGGCTCGATGGCAGCTGGCGTCCGCCCCTCCATCTCGACCTGCTCCCGCTGGTTCGGCGCCTCTTCGGCCACCGTCTTGACCGATGCACGCTGTCCGAGGTCGAGCGGGGCCTCTTGGGGACGCCCCGGCACGATGACCTGCCCGGCGCGCAGGTTCCCGAGCGATACCGGCGGTACCTGCGCGACGGCGACGCGCAGGGGCTGGCGGCGGTCCTCGTCCACAACGCCACCGACATCGCCGCGCTCGCCCACCTCCTCGGCCTGCTCGGTCGCCAGGCCAGGGGGCAGGTCCAGGACCCCACCGATCACCTCGGCCTGGCCCGCTTCTACGAGGCGCGGGGCGCGACGGGGTCGGCGCGGCACACCTACGCGACCGCCGCTCGCGTCTCGCCCCCGCCCCTGGACCGGGCCTCCGCCCGGTACCACGCCAGGTTTCTCCGGCGCCAGGGGCGTCGGGCCGAGGCCGCGGAGGTCTGGCGCCGCCTCTGGGAGCGCTGGCACGACCTGGAGGCGGCGGAGGCGCTGTGCATCGATGCCGAGCGGCGGGTCGGCGACCTCGAGATGGCGCTGCGGGTGAGCGAAGAGGCGATCGCCCTGGCACCGCCCCAGCTCGCCGATCGCTTCGCGCGGCGGATCTGGCGGCTGGACCGCCGGCTCGCGCGCCGCGCCGCGGCCCGCCGTGGGAGGTCCGGGGCTGGGAGCGCGACCCGGGGGGCGATCGGCGCCGACCCGCCCGCAGGGGAGCCCGCCCCCTGGAGCGTCTGGCTGCCCGGTGGGACGGCATACGAGGCGTGGCAGGCGGCGCGCCGGCGTCGACATCCGGCCGCAGGGCGCCGGCGTCCGGCGTCCGGCGAGGATGTCCAGGCGGCGCCGGAGGGGCGCACGACCCTGTGCCTCTCCGCCTGACCGCCCGCGGCTCCCCCCGGCGCGGCCCCCCGGCGCAACTCAGCCCGGGGGTGGGCCGTTCGGCGGCCGTCGGGGCGGGCGGTGCCGGCCCCCCGGCGCGCCCCCCGCCCCCGCCGGGGGACCACCAACCCCCGCCGAGCCCGGCGGCGGCACCTGCTGCGCCATCAGGCCGTGGAAGAGCGCCTCCGACGCCTGCCGCTTGAAGAGCAGTTGGAGGCGGAGCAGGGGGTCGCTGGCCGCGGCCGCCACCTCGCGCTCGGCCGTCTCGCGCAGGAGGCGGAGGTCTCCGATCGAGGCCGCCTCATCCTCGAGCAGCGAGCGGATCAGGGTCATGAGCAGGAGGTCGTGGCGCGTGAAGTGCCGGCGCCCGTGGGGCCCGCGGGACGGGCGCACGACCCCCAGCTGCTCCCAGTAGCGCAGGACGCGGGAGGAGACCCCGACGGCGGCGCTCGCCTCGGCGATGCGACGCTCGGCGGCCGCATCGTCGCGGGTGCCGTCTGGGTCATCTGGCCCGTCGGGTTGACCAGTTGATGTCATGCACATGCAGAAATGCGAGTTTGGCGGCCTGTTAGCATTGCCATCACCATGGTAGCTGAGATCCTGCTCGTCGCGCTCTTCCTGGCTACCGCCGTCGCCATCATGGTTCGCCCGTTCGGGGTTGGGGAGGGATGGATAGCGGTCGGAGCGGCTGCGATCGCCCTGGCCACCGGTCTCGTCCCGGTGGCGGTGGCCGGCCGGGACCTCGGCCTCACGGTGGACGTCCTCGCCTTCTTCGCCGGCCTGCTCGCGCTGGCCTGGGCGCTGACGGCCGCTGGGGTCTTCGAGGCCCTCACCGCTCGCATCGTCCGCTGGAGCCGGGGCAGCCAGGCCTGGCTCCTCATGGGGACGGCGGTGGCGGGAGCAGCGGTGACAGCAGTCCTGTCCAACGACGCCTGCGTCCTCCTCTTCGCCCCCTCGATCCTGCGGGTCGTCCGCCGGCTCCGGCTGCCCGCACTTCCCCACGTGCTCGCGCTCGCGTTCATCGCGAACACCGCCTCGCTGGTCCTGCCCACGGGCAACCCCGTGAACCTGCTTATCCTCGACCGCGCCCACGTGAGCGTGGTCGCGTTCGTGCGCGGGCTCAGCCCGCCGGCCCTTCTCGCGACCGCGGGCCTGCTGGTCGCACTCGCCCTGGGGGCCAGGGCGCTGCCCAAGGCGTCGTTCCCGTTCCACGACCCCCTGCCCCGGCCCGATCGGGCGCTGGCCTGGGGCGTAGCGGCGCTGGGCGCGCTGGCGGCGGTGGACATCGCCGCGGTCCTGTTGGCCGTGCCCCTGGGGTTGCCGACCCTCGCCGTCGGCGTCGTGACCGCCAGCGTGCTGGTCTGGCGGCGGCCGGCGGCTCGCCTCGGGCTCCAGCGCAGCCCGGGATGGAGCCTGCTGCCCCTCGTCGTCGGACTCTCCGTGCTCGGCAGCGGTCTGGGCGGGCTCGCATCGCTGACCCGGGTGGCCGAGGGGCTGGCGGGGCACGGGAGCGGAGCCGGGTCGGCACTGGCGGTCGGGGCCGTGACCGCGGCGATCGCGGCCGGGCTGAACAACCTGCCGGCCGCGCTCCTGGCGAGCGCCGGGCTGGGCGCGGCCCACCACCTCACCCGGCTGGCGCTCCCGGTGATCGCGGGAGCGGACCTGGGGCCGAATCTGGCCCCGGGCGGGTCCCTCTCCACCCTGATCCTCTTCGCCCAGGCGCGGCGGG
This sequence comes from Candidatus Dormiibacterota bacterium, assembly GCA_027306595.1. Taxonomy (GTDB): domain Bacteria; phylum Chloroflexota; class Dormibacteria; order Aeolococcales; family Bog-877; genus DAHUZL01. The sequence goes on from DAHUZI010000118.1 coordinate 22,884, forward strand.
CGGGCCTGCACCTCGGGTGGGGCGGATTCCTGCGGCGCGCCGTGTGGGCGGGCCCGCTCACCCTGGGGCCCGTGCTCCTGCTGGTCGCGGGGCGCTGACCACTCGACTCCACCGCCCGGCGACCGTCCGCCGCCCCGCGGGCGCGCGGTCCCCCCGCCCACGGCACTCTCGGCGGGCCCACCTGGGGCGGAGGCGGTTGTCGATACTAAAGAGCAAGTGGGTTATGGGACTTTGCGGAGTGGGCGTGGTACCATTGTCGGGTGCCGAGGCCCCCTGCGACGCGCGTGGCGCGCGCGACCCTGGACGACACGCGTCGGCGCGTCATCCTTGCGATTGAGGACGG
>DAHUZI010000119.1 GCA_027306595.1 Candidatus Dormiibacterota bacterium
CTGGCCGCGAGCCAGGGCGACTGCCGCCGCCAGTCGGGCCGCTGCCGGCGTCCCCGCGGGCGGCGTCCCCGCGCAGGCGGTTGACGCGCCCCCGGCGGCGGCTGCCGCCGCGACCAACGCCGAGGCGAGCCGCACGAGCCAGGGCCGGCCCCGGAATGCTCCCGGCGGGACGCGCGCCGCCCCGGTCACGACGTCGAGGGCGCGCCCACCAGCTGCGCCGCGAGGACCTCGAGGTCGAACCCCTCGCGCCGGACACGGTGGTCGAAGTAGAGGACCGTGAGGCCGGTGGCGAGGATCGGCGCCACCAGGATCGCGACCACCGCCTCGCCGATGTCCACCACCGCGGAACCGCCGGTGCTGGCGGTGCCGATCGCAGCGCCGGCCGCCGCCACCAGGCCACCGAGGACGAGGCTGACGACGCCGCCGATCAGGAGCAGGACCACGACCACGCCCAGGACGCGCCAGGCGAGGCCTCGGGTGAGGCCCCAGCTGCGGACGACGGCGCGCAGGGGACCCTGGGCCTCGAGCACGATCACCTGGCTCCCGAAGAGGAGGCGGACGTAGGCGATGACCACGGCGATCGCGGCAGCCACCCCGAGGACGATCCCCGCCGCCGCGCCGGCCGAGCCGGCCGCGGCCACCAGGCCGGCCGCGACCGCGGCGACGAGGGCGCAGGCGGCGGCGAAGGCGGCCACGAGCATCGCGCCGAACCCGATCAGCGGCAGCCAGCGCCGCACGGCGAAGTGGTACACCGAGCTGACCGTCGCCGCGCGGCCGAGGAGCCGATCCGCGACGGCCCGGGTGCAGGCCGCGGTCTGGAGCGGCACGACCACCGCGGAGGTGAGCGCGACGAGCAGGAGGTCGAGGGCGAGCATCGCCACCAGTTCGTGGAGGAGGTGCTGGGAGTCGGCCTGGGAGAGCGCGGTGCCGGTGGCGGTCCGGGGCAGATGGACGGTGGGGTGGGGCAGGAACGCGGTCAGCGCCTGGTAGGGAATCTGCACGACCGCGACCACCGCCACCAGAAGCAGGAAGTTCCGGCGGTAGAGGGTGAAGACCGTGTCCAGCAGCTCCCCGAACCGCAGCGGGCGCATCCGGACGAGGGCGGGGTCGGGAGCCGACGGGGCGGGGGGCGGTGTCCCGTCCAGCATGGCCCGCAGCTTACAGGACGTAGGCGCCGACTCCTCCCGCCGGCTGGGCCCCGCGCGTACCATCGGGGAACCCTCGATGGAACGGCTCCCCACCGTCGCGCCCCCCGAGCCGCGCGTGCCGAGCCGCGCCCGGCTCCGGCCGGCCCCGTGGGTTCGGCCGCTGGCCGCGCTCCTGGTCGCCGTGCTCCCCCCTCTCGTGCGCGCCGCCTGGCAGCACCGGGCGGGGGTGCCGCCGCGGCGGACGACGGCGCGGGCGCGGTCGGTCACGGTCGAGCAGACCGAGCTCTGGCTGGAGCGCAGGCGGTTCGGACGGACCCGTCTGCACGTGCGGGCGACCCGGTGCGTGAGCGCCCCCGCGTCCCGGGAGCGGCCCCCGGAGCGAGCGCCCCACGGGCCCCGCTGGGGCACCGTGATCGCCCAGCTGGTCCGTCTGGTCGCCACGCTCCACCCGTCCGGTCGACGGGGCCCCATCGCCACCGACCTGCCCCGGCTGCCGCCGCCTCGACGCTGACCCCACCGGCCACGGCCGGCAGATCGGTGGTGACAGGCTGGTGACGGCGACCGGCCCCGCCTGCGCGGCGGGGCATGCCGTTGTCAATCACGAAGGAATCTGACGCTGTGGTCATCGTTCCGTCCGCAAGGAATCTAACCTTCGGTGGTGGAGGGGGATGGGGATCAGGCATCAGCTTGGGCTCCGAGAGGGGTGGGAAGAGCTGCCAGGCGGCGATCGATGCGCCGCTTCAGGGTCCGAGGGCTGATCGAGATGTAGCGCGCAGTGAGGGCTCGCAGGCGATTGAGTTCGAGATGGGTGGGGAAGTCGTCGAGGAGGCGGCGCACGGGGGTCTTGGGGATGTCGTAGAGGCGCCGCGTGCGCTGTCCATCGGACTCCTTGCCCGCCAGCTACATGACCGGCTGGAAGCAATTGGCGAAGGGCCAGAGATCGTCGGTGGAGAAGGCGTCGACCCAGGCCCGCTGGGCGGGGGGGGCGAGCCGGTCGAAGCCGATCAGGCGGCGCACCAGGGCCCAGTTCTCCTGCGCCACATGGCAGTTGTCGTTCGTGTGGTGGGGGCGGGAGCGGGTGAAGGCGATCCCCCGCTCCCGGCAGTCCTTGAAGAGGTTGATGAACTCGCTGCCGGTGTCGGGATGCAGGCCTCGGAGGCGGAAGGGCCGCGGCTGGCCGGCCCGGTCCAGGCCGGCCACCACTCCCGCCTTTCCCCTGCCCAGGAGCGGGACCCGTTCGGTCCAGCCGATGGTCAGGTCGATCGTGGAGAGGGTGCAGTGGAAGGTGCCGGCCGCGTCCCCCCCACCGTGGGAGACCAGATCGACCTTCAGGTACCCGGGGACGTCCTCGGCCTTCCAGTGGCCAACCAGGGCCGGGATCTGGCAGCGGAGCAGGGTGCCGAGCTTGGTCTGGGCCATCGTCCGGCCCACCCGACCCGTGCGTTTGGGGGCCGTTGCGGCGGGCCCGCGCCCCTCGACGCCGCACCCCAACCCGCCGCCGTCCCCCGAGCAGCGCCATCGCATCCTTGCGGTGGTACCCGGTGGCCGGGCAGCTGGCGTCCAGGATCGCCCCTCGCTCCCTCCGGCCCCCCTCCAGTACCTTTGTCCCAGCTCGGCCGCCAGCTCGTACCGATCCTTGACCCGCATCTCGCCCCCCGCCGCGGTCCGGGCCGACCGGTCACGGCCAGAAACGCAGCGGGCGGAACGATCACCCCCAGGGTCCGATCTTGAGTGAGGGGGGTGCGCATGCTTGCAGCGGGGATCCCCGACTGATACAGTGCGGCGGCGAGACCGTCGTCGCCCACGTCCTCCTCCACATGTCTCGAGTGCTCCGCCGACCCGTGCCGCGTCGCCTGGCTGTCGTGGCGTTGAGCGCGGCTCTCACGGTGACGCTGGGGTCGGGCCTCGCGCTCCCGGTCGCCGCCAACAAGTACACCCAGCGGCTGAACGCGATCCATCAGCGCCAGGCGGTTCTGCGCCAGCAGCAGGCGGCGCTCCGCGAGCAGCGGGCCGCCCTGACCCAGCGGCAGGCGGGGCTCCGTTCGCAGCTCGGGACGCTGCGCGGCGAGCGTGGGGTCGCGGTGCAGGAGGCGACCGCCACCGCGCAGCGGATCGGGGTGCTTCGGGGACGGCTCGAGGCGGCGCAGATCCGGCTCGACGAGATCAACGCGGCGCTGGCCCGCACGACCACGCACATGCTCCTGACCGAGGTTGCGCTGCATCGCGATCAGGCACGGCTGGCCGGCGCGGTGGTCGACCTCTACCAGCGGGGCGAGGGCCCCACCGTCACGAGCGCCTTCATCAACAGCCGGGGCATCGCCGGGTTCGTCGACGCCACCGTGCAGATCCAGGCCGTCAACCACCAGTTCGCCCAGCTCTCGAAGGCACTCGCCGTGGAGGAGTCGACCCTCCACCGCCTCCAGCGGGAGCAGGGGGCCGAGCTGCGGCGGCAGGCCGGCATCGTCACCGCGCTGCAAGAGGCGCGGACCCGGCTCACGGCCGAGGAGGCGGTGTACCAGTCCGAGGTCAGTCGCCTCACCGGTGAGGCCGCAACCGTGGTGGGCCAGGCCCACGCCCTGGCCGGCCAGATCTCGGCGGTGCAGCAGCGGGAGGCGGCCACGGCGCAGGCCGCGGCACAGGCCGCGGCGCAGGCGGCCGCGGCGGCCGCGG
>DAHUZI010000124.1 GCA_027306595.1 Candidatus Dormiibacterota bacterium
CCGACGACGAGGTCGGCCGCGACCGGCGCCTCGAGGCCGGCCCGGCGCGCGCGGTCGCCGACCTCGCTCGTGAGCCGCTCGACCGCCCTGGTCCACACCGCCAGCTCCTGGAGCTGGGCCTGGGTCGCGGGGAGCGCGGCCGCCAGGCCGCGGAGCTGGCCGGCGTCACGGGCTGCCCCCAGCTGGTCGAGCCGCGCCCGCGCCGCCGTGCGCCCCGTGATCACCGCCTGCTGGGCCGCGACCGCCTCGGCCATGCCCGGGTCGGCGCGGGCCGCCTCGGCCGCGGCGACCGCCCGGCGAAGCTCGGCGACGGAGCCGAAGCCGCCGGTCGCCAGGAGCCGGTGGAGGTGGCGCTGGAGCGCGAGAAAGGCGACGGCGGCCACGGCCAGCACCACGAGCCCGACGAAGAAGAAGCCCACCCGCGGGTGGCCGGCGGGCGCGAGCAGGGCGAGGAGGAAGAGGACCAGCCCCAGCGCCCCGCCCCCGACCGCGATGAGGTCGGCCTCGAGCCGGGTCCGCTCCACGCGTCGGCGGTCGACGTTCTCGAGCCCGGCGTGCTCCCCGCGCTGCGCCGGCAGCGGCGGGACCGGCCGCTCGAGGTCGGCCGCCAGCGCCATGAGCTCGGTGGCGGTGGTGGCCGGGGCCAGCTGGGCCAGCCGGGGGTCGGTCGGGGTGAGCCGGGCCACCGCCTCCTGGGCGGTGCGGAGCTGCTCGCCAAGCTCCGCCGCCCCACTGGTGGCGGCCCGGATCGCCTCCGGGTCAGGCGGGAGCGAGATCGCCGGCAGGCCGGCGAGCTGGCTGTCGATCGCCGCGATCCGACCGAGGTCGGCGTCGAGCTCGCCGAGCTCGGCGCGGTGCCAGGCCACCTCGGCGCGGTCGGCCGCCCGGCTCGCCTCCGCCAGCCGGGCCTCGAGCGCCTGCTCCTCGGCGAAGGCGTCGGCCAGGCCGGCCCGCGCCGCCCGGGCCGCCGTCAGCTCCCGCTCCACGGTGTCGATCCGGGCGCGGAGGACGTCGAGCGGGCGCTTCTGGGTTCGGGGGCCGCCGACGACCTCGACCCGGTAGGCCTGGAGTCGGTCGATCGCGCCCCGGGCCGTCATCTCGCTCCCCGAGGTGGCGGCGGCGCGCTGGAGGTCTTCCTGCAGCGCTGTGGCGTCGAGGTCGAGGAGCTGGGCCTGGGCCACCGTGGTCACCGCCAGAAAGCTCTCGCGCCCCATCCCGAGCGCGGTCGCGACGTCGGCGCCGCGGCCGCGGCGGAACTGATCGGTGAGGTCCAGTCCCCGGTCGAGGTCGAGCACCCGGACCTGGTCGGCGTGGTCGAGATCGCGCTCGATCCGGACCCGGCGACGGCCCAGCTCGACGTCGAGATCGAGACCGAACGGGCCGCCCTGCCAGGGGCGGAAGTGGCGGAGGACCTCGCCGGTCTCCCGCGGCCGGCGGCCGCGGGCCGGCAGCTCGAGGCCGCACAGGCCGACCCGCAGGGCCTGGTGGAGGGTGCTCTTGCCCGCCTCGTTCGGACCCGACACGAGGGTGAAGGCGGGGTCGAAGTCGAAGAGACCGGACAGCCCGCCGAAGCCGCGCAGGTGGAGGCGCAGGATCCTCATCGGAGGCCCGGGTCCTCACCGGCCAGGGCGCGCAGGCCGGCGGCCAGGGCCCGCTGGACGAGCGGGCTGTCGGCGTCGGGCCGGTCGACGAGCGCCCGCACGAACTCCCCGCGGACGTCGGGCGCGTGGAGGAGGACGGCGAGGTCGAGCGCCGGCCGCACCGCCCAGTCGACCGCGACGCATCGGTCGACCCCGAGCGCCGCAGCCACCTGGCGGCCGGACACGGCCACCGTTGGGGCGAGCTCCCCGGTGCAGCGGACCCGAACCGCCGTGCGCGGGGCCGCCGGCAGCTGGGCCCGCACCCGGTCGAGCACGGCGTCGCGGTGGGTGCAGCCGGTGACGTCGACCGTGACGTCGGCGGTCGCGAAGGTCCGGACCCGGTGGAGCGTCACCCGGGGGGGCCGGGCGGCGAGGTCGACGAGGGCGGCCCCGCCCCCGTCCGCCTCCCCGAAGGTGAGGGGCTCGGGGTTGCCCGGGTAGCAGAGGCGATCGGTCACCCGGGGTCGGTGGTAGTGGCCGAGCAGCGCGTAGGTGAAGCCCGCCCGCTCGACGTCCGCCTCGGCGAAGGGGCTGTGATCGCCCTTGCCCGCGTCCTCGAGCGGGAGCTGCCCGACCTCGGCCCCGTGGAAGAGGGCGATCGCCGGGGACCCGTCGGGGACGCGCACCCCCTCGAGGAGGTTGGACTGCCCCTTGGGCTGGAGATGGGCGGCCCCGAAGATCCGGACGGGCCCGACCGTCACCGCCTTGGGGGTGGCGGTGCGGAAGACGTGGACGTTGGCGGGCCAGGCCTGACGCGCATAGAGAGCCCCCGGGTGCCAGAAGTCGTGGTTGCCGGGGGCGATCAGGACCGGGCAGGGCGCGCCCCCCAGGGTGTCGGCCAAGAAGGCGCCGGTCTCGCCCCGGGCCCGCTCGTCCTCGTAGAGGTCGCCGGCGATCGTGAGGGCGTCCACCTTCTCGTCGCGGGCCAGGGCCACGATCCGGCGGAGCGCGTCGCGGATCGCCTGGCGGCGCTGCTCCGGCCAGGGCGCGGGCAGGCCGGGGAACGCCCGCTCCAGATGAAGGTCGGCGCAGTGGAGCACGCGCATGGCCAGCACTATGCGACACCGATGCCGGGTCGCGGGGCGGCCCGTACACTCGGGGGCGTGCCTCCGACGCTGCCGCCGGGCCCGGTGGACCAGGCCGAGCGCGTCGTCCTCCGCCGGGTGAACCGCCGGGCGCCGGGCTTCCTCGCCGCCATCGTCCGCCGCCGCCTGCCCGGCCACCAGGTCGAGGTCGGCGAGCGGCTCCTCGGCTTCCAGGTCGCCCACACGGTGCCGGCGGGGACGGTCGAGGTGACCCCCGCGACCGTGATCGAGTTCCTCGATTGACCGCCGGCCGCGCCGCGGGGCCGCCCGCGCCGCCGGCCCTGGAGGCCCGCGGGCTGGTCCGCCGGTTCCCGGGGGGGCGGGGGGCGGGGCCGGTGGACCTGCGGGTGGACCCGGGCGAGGTCGTGGCCCTGGTCGGGCCCAACGGGGCCGGCAAGTCCACCCTCCTGCGCTGCCTGGCGACCCTTACCCGGCCGACGGCGGGCGCCGTCCGCTGGTGGGGCGACGCGCGGCCGTCCCGGGCGAGGGGACGGCTCGGGGTCGCCTTCGAGGTGACCAGCCACGTCGAGGAGGCGTCGGGCCTGCAGAACCTCGCCTTCTTCGCCGCGCGGCAGCGGGCCCGGCACCAGGGGCGGACCGACCTGGAGGCGATCCTGGCCGCCAACGACCTCCTCGCCGTCGCCACGGACCCGGTCGCCACCTACTCCTTCGGGATGCGGCGCCGGCTCCTCCTCGCGGAGGCGCTCTGCCACGAGCCCGACGGCCTGCTGCTGGACGAGCCGACGGTCGGGCTGGACGTGACCGCCTCGCATCGGCTGGGGCGGGCGCTTCGGGCGGCGGCGGCGCGGGGAGCGGCGGTCCTGATCGCGAGCAACGACACCGGCTTCGTCCAGCGGAGCTGCGATCGGGTCGGATTCCTGGACGGGGGCCGGCTGATTCGGGACGCGGCGGTGGCCACTCTCCTCGATGAGCTCGGCCCGCTGCGCGAGCTGCGCCTGCGCTGCGTGGGGGCGCCGCCTTTGGCCCAGCTCCGGGCGATCGAGGGGGTCGCGACCTGCGCGGCCACCGCGGACGGCGTCGTCCTCACCGCACGGCGCCGCGACGGGCTCGTCGCCGATGTGGTCCGGGCGCTGGGCGACGCCGACCGGGTCCTCCAGGACCTCACGATCCGGGACCCCGACCTCGCCGACTGCTTCCTCGCCCTGGTCGGCCGCCCGCTGGACGCGTGAGGGGGCCTGCCGCCGTGGACGCGAGCTGGGCGGTCCGGGCCCGCCGGCTGCGCGTGCGGCTGGGCCACTGGCTGCCGCGCCGGCTGGTCGAGCTCGAGCTCCTCGCCACCCTCGCCCGCCGCCGGGCCCTGGCGATCAAGCTCGCCTTCCCCTTGGCGCTGGCGATCCCCCTGGTTGCCACCTCGGCGCCGCCGTTCTTCGCCGCCATGCTCCTCACCGTGCTGGTGACGCTGATCGGGGCGGTCGGGACCGGGGTCACCGTGGTCCGCGCCCGCGGCGGCGGCTGGCTGGCGCGGCTCGCCGTCCTCCCGATGGCGCCGGCGCGGATCGGGGTCGAGCTCTGCCTCGCCTCGTTCGCCATCGACGCGGTCCAGGGGTCGGTCGTGGTCGGCCTCATCCTCGCCTGGCGCCAGCCCGACCCCATGGTCGGCCTGACCGCCTGGCTCCTGGTCCTGGCGGTCCTGGCCTTCGCCAACGCCCTCGGCCTCGCCCTCGCCGCCCTCACCGACCATCCCGGCGAGACCATGCTCGGGCTGGCCGTCTGCCTGGCCCCGCTCCTCTTCCTCGCCGGGCTCTTCACCGGGATCCCGGCCCAGGGGCCGCGCGCCGTGATCGCCGCCGTCCTGCCCTTCAGCTACCTGGACGAGGCCTTCCAGCTCGTCCTCGGGGGCAACCCGCCGGCGGGCGCCCCCCCCGCCTTCGCGCTCGCCGCCCTGGTGACGCTCGCGGCCGCGGTCGGGGCGGCCGCACTGCTGGGCCCGGCGGTCCTGCGCCGGGAGCGCTGACCGGGCCGGCTCAGAGGACCCCGAGTGCGCCCATCGCGCCCATCAGCCAGTTCTCGGCATTCGGGTCGGTCGGGACGTCGAGCAGGGTGACCCCCGGACCCGCCAGCGCCGCCCGCAGGCCGCGGTCGAGCGCCGCCCGGCTCGTGACCCGGTGCCCAAACGCCCCGAGCGCCGTCGCCAGACGGTCGAACCGGAGGTCGCCGAAGCTGCTGGCCACCAGCCCCTCGGGCCCGAGCCGCAGCCGCTGGAGCTGGCGGACGTCGCCCCAGCCGCCGTTGTTGGCCACTACCACGACCAGCCGGAGCCGGTGGCGGACGGCCGTGGCCAGCTCCATCGCCGCCAGCCCGAGGGCGCCGTCACCGCTGAGCAGGACGGCGGGGCGGTCGGGATGGGCCGCCGCGGCCGCGATCGCGTAGGGGAGGCCGACTCCGACCGTCCCCAGCGTCGTGCTCGTCGTGAGGAGGCTGCCCGGCCGCTGGGCGGGCAGGAAGGGCAAAGCCCACGTGAGGATGTCGCCGCCGTCGACGACGACCGTCGCCGGCCGGCCGGCGACCGCGTCCGCCACCGCCAGGGCGAGGTGGGCGGGGTGGAGCGGGGCCCGGCCGCCGCCCGGGCCGGGGACAGCCTGGTCCCAGCGCTCCCGGCTGGCCGCCGCCGCGTCCTTCGCCCGAGCCGGCCAGTCGGGGTCCCGGGCGCCGCCGGGCCAGGCCCCGGTGATCCCGTCCAGCGTCGCGGCGGCGTCGCCGACGAGGTGGAGATCGGGGGGGCGGGCGGCGGTCGCCGCCGCCCGGTCGGGGTCGACCAGGATCACCTGGGCGTCGGCCGGGAACAGCGGCGGGCCCCCGAAGAGGACGTTGCCGTTGAAGCGGGTCCCGACCACCAGGATCCCGTCGGCCATCGCCATCGCCAGGCCGCCGTGGATGAGGCCCCCGAGGACCAGCTCGGCCCCGTCGGGGACGAGCCCGCGAGCGGCGCTGGTCGTGACGACGGGGATGCCGGTCGCCGCCATGAAGCGCTGGAGGGCGTCCCCGGCCCCGCTCCAGAAGGCGCCGCTGCCGACCAGGCAGACCGGCCGGCGGCAGCCGGCCAGCTGCGCGACCGCGGTCGCCAGCCAGCTGGGGGCGGGGAGCGCCCGGGGTGGCCGGCGCCGGGGCCCTGCGGGCACGGTGACCGGACCGCCCGACGCCCAGGCGGTGTCGCCCGGCACCTCGATGTAGTGGGTCGCTGGCGGCGCCAGCTCGGCCCGGTCGAGGGTGGCCGCGAGCTGGGCGGCGGCGGCCCCGGGCTCGGCCGGCAGGATCGAGACCACGGCCCCGACCGCGGCCGCGATGGCGGCCTGATCGATGTCCTGCACCGCCCCCCGGCCCTGCCGGCCGCGGTCGGTCCGGCCGGCCAGGAGCCGCACCGGGAGCCGGCCCATCACCCCCTCGGCGAGGCCGGAGACGGCGTGCGTGAACCCGGCCCCGGCGGTGACCAGGGCCGCGCCCGGCCGTCCGGTCGCCAACGTCCATCCCGCCGCCATCTGGGCGGCGGCGCTCTCGTGGTGGACGTCGATGGGGCGGACCCCGGCCCGGCGGAGCCCGTCGAGGACCGGGACCACCTGGCCGCCTGGGAGGGTGAAGACGGTCGTGATCCCGCGGCTGGCGAGGGTCGCGGCGATCCAGTGCCCGCCGAGGGCTGCCGGCGGGGGGGCGGGGGCGCCGGGGAACGGTGGCGCCCCACCTGGGCCCGGCTGCGCCCCCGGCGCGGCCGCCGGCTGACCCGTCATCGCCGCGCCCCGCCCGGCCGCCCGGGCCTCAGCCCACCACCGTCAGGGTGCCGGCCATGTAGCCGGGGCGGCCCATCACCCCGCCCAGGCCGCCGGGCCCGCTCCCGCAGGGGTCCATGCAGATCCACTGGTAGGTGCCGGGGGCGCCGGTGTGGAAGGTGAAGGTGGTCCGCGCGTCGCCCGCCATCGGCACGTTGAGGTGGAGCGCCGCGACCGTGAACGTGTGCCCGACCTGGCTCGGGGCCAGGCCCGCAAGGGTGCGCGTGGGCGCGGTGAGCCGGTTGGGCGCGAGCACGTCGATCGGCTGGACCGTCATCCGGTTCCCGACCGTGCCCGTGACCTTGGCGTAGCGGACCAGCTTGCCGGTGAGCGGTGTCGCGGTGTCGAAGTCGGTCACGGTCACGGTCACGGCGGCGTGGGCCGGCACCGCGAAGCTCGAGGGAACGTAGGCGGGCCCGAGCGCCCCGTGGCCGAGCTGGGACTCGGTGAGGATGGCAAGGCTCTGCGCGGCCTGGATCGGCGCCGAGACCTCGGTGGCGAGCGTGCGGCTCTGGGTGATCCGGAGATGGCCGCCGAAGGAGGTTGCGTAGCCGACGATGAGGACGACGGCCGCGATCAGCAGAAGGCCGATGCTGCCGGCCAGGACGACCGGTCCGCGGTCGAGGGACCGGCGTCGGGCGGGGTGGGGGTTAGCCATGTCGCGTGCTCCATCTGGGTCCGGCCGCACCCGTCGACCGGCTGTGTGCTCACACCCCATGGTCCGGGCCGCCGGCCGGCGCCGATCAGGGTGGGACCGCTGGGATCACGGTGCGTGGAATCACCCGGGTGCCACGCGCGTGGCCCGGCTTCGAGACGGGGCCGGGACTCAGGCGAGGAGCTGGCGCGCCGCACGGGCGATCGCCACCGACTCCCGCGCGTGGACGACCAGGGTGCGCAGGCGGGCGACGGGGGTCGAGAGGTCGCGGTCGGTCCCCCCCACGGCGTCGTTGGCGGCGGGATCGAGGGCGGCACCGAGGAAGCCGATCCCGGCCGCGGCCACCTGCCGCACCCGCGCCGAGCCCTCCCCCACCCCGCCGGTGAACGCCACCGCGTCGCAGCCGCCCATGGCCGCCACCATGGCCACGATCCCGGCGCGGAGGCGGTGGTCGTAGACCGCCAGCGCCAGCCGCGCCCGCGGGTCGCCGGCGGCGGCCGCGGCCTCGACCTCGCGCATGTCGCTGGACACGCCCGAGACGCCCAGGAGCCCCGATTCCCGGTCCAGGGCCCGCTCGACCGCGTCGGCCGCCAGGTGGCCGTGGCGCTCGATCCAGAGGAGGAGGCCGGGGTCCACGGCCCCCGAGCGGGTCGCCATCATCAGCCCGTCCATGGGGGTGAACCCCATGGTCGTGTCGACCGACCGCCCGTCCTGGACCGCGGCCAGCGAGGCCCCCGCGCCCAGGTGGCAGGTGACGACCCGCAGCCCCGCAGGCGGGCGGCCGAGGAGCGCGGCGGCCCTGGAGGCCGCCCAGGCGTGGCTCCACCCGTGGAAGCCAACCCGGCGCAGCCCCCACGCCGTGGTCCACTCCCACGGCACCGGGTAGACGGCGGCCGCGTCCGGGATGGTGGTGTGGAAGGCGCCGTCGAAGCAGGCCACGACCGGGATCCGGGGGTGGTGCCCGAGCAGGTGCCGGATCGCCACCACGCTGGCGGGATTGTGCAGCGGGGCGAGGTCGCGCAGCTCGCCCAGGCGCTCGACCAGCTGCCGATCGGCGAGCTGGGCGGCACGCTGCTGGCCCCCGTGCACCACCCGGACGGCCGCGGCCGCGAAGGGCGGGAGCCGCTCCACCGCTCGGGCGAGCCGGGCCGCCTCGAGGTGTCCACCGGTGCTGGCCACCTGGGCGTGGGCGACCTCCCGGTCCTGGCCGTCGACCACCGCCAGCTTGCAGCTGCTCGACCCCGGGTTCACGACCAGCACACCGGGCGGGGCCGCAGTCGGGGCCGGCATCACCCGGGCCGCCGGGCGGAGAGGGGGAGCTCGGGCTGGGGGCGGTCGACTCGAACCCGCACGTCGACGACCGATACCCCCTGCGGCCCGACCATGACCGGGTTGCAGTCGAGCTCGGCGATCGCCGGATGGGCGAGGGCGAGCGCGGAGACCTGGTGGAGGAGCCGCTCGAGGGCGTCGACGTCGGCGGCGGGACGCCCCCGGTAGCCCTCGAGCAGGGGGTGGATCGCGAGCTGGGCGAGCATCCCCCGGGCGTCGCGGTCGGTGAGCGGGGGCAGGCGCACCGCCACGTCGTGGACGAGCTCGACCGCGGTCCCCCCCGCCCCGCAGGCGATGACCGGGCCGAAGACGGAATCGTTCGTCATCCCCACGATCATCTCGACCCCCGGGGCCACCATCCGCTGGACGAGGAAGCCCTCGGGCTCGTGGCCCAGGGCGTGGAGGCGCTCGTGCTGGCCGCGAGCGGCCCGGGTCACCGCCCGGGCACCGACCAGGTCAAGATCCACGGCCCCGACATCGGTCTTGTGGATGACGGCGGGCGTCCAGGCCTTGAGGGCGACCGGCCCACCCAGCTCAGCGGCCGCGGCCGGCGCGGCGGCCGCCTCGGCCACCCAGCGCCACGGGGGCACCGGCAGGCCGTGGGCGGCGCACAGCGCCATCGCCTCGACCGGGCTGAGCCAGCGTGGGCCCTCGGCGAGGGCGGCGTCGAGGACGGCCCGGGCCGCCACCAGGTCGGCGCCCTCTACCGTCGGGACGGCCCCTTCGGGGGCGCGCCGCCACGCCGCGTACTCCGCCGCCCGGCCGAGGGCATGGGCCGCCTCCTCGGGGTACGGGAAGCTGGCGACCGGACGCCCAGCACCGTCCCCGGCGTGGGCGGGGGCGGCTGGCAGGACGGTCAGCACCGGCCGGTCGGCGGGGAACCGGCGCGCCCCCGCCAGCACCGCCTCCATCACCGGGTCGCGCTGGCCGCGCAGCGGGGGGATGAAGATGACGATGCAGGCGTCGAGGCCGGGCGCAGCGCCCAGGATGTCAATCGCCTGCCCGTAGTCCTTCGGGCCGGCGCCGGCGACCATGTCGACGGGGTTGGCGACCGAGGCCTCGGCGGAGAGGAACGCCCGCAGGCGGGCCTGCACCGTGGGGTCGAGCGTCGGCACCTCGAGCCCCGCCGCCTCGCAGGCGTCCGCGCAGAGGATCGCGAGCCCGCCGGCGTTCGAGAGGATCCCCACCCGCCGCCCCGCCGGCAGCGGCTGGGTCGAGAGCACCGTGCAGACGTCGAACAGCTCGGACAGCGTGTCGGTCCGCACCACCCCCGCCTGCCGGAAGAGCGCGTCGACCGTCACGGGCGAGGCGGCGAGCAGGGCACCGGTGTGGGACGAGGTGGCTCGCGACCCGGACCGGGAGCGGCCCCCCTTCACCGCCACGATCGGCTTGCGCCGGCCCACCGCCCGGGCCAGGCGCGCGAACCGTCGCGGGTTGCCGAACGACTCCAGGTACAGAACGATGATGTCGGTGCGGGGGTCGTCGGCCCAGTAGGCGAGGCAGTCGTTGCCGGAGATGTCGGCCTTGTTCCCCACCGACACGAATGAGCTCAGCCCGAGCCCGAGCCGGCGGGTCGCCTCGATGATGGCCAGCCCCAGGGCCCCGCTCTGGGAGAGGAAGGCGATCCGGCCCGGCTCCGGCCCCTCGGGGGCGAAGGTGGCGCAGAGGTTCACGGCCGGGTCGGTGTTGACGACCCCCATGCAGTTGGGGCCGACCAGCCGCATACCGCTGGCCCGGCAGACGCCGAGGAGCTCGTGCTGGCGGGCCCGCCCCGCCTCCCCGACCTCGCTGAACCCCGCCGAGATCACAACCAGCGCCCGCACCCCGCAGGCGGCGCACTCGCGGGCGACGTCGACCACATTGGCCGCCGGGACCGCGATGACGGCGAGGTCGACCGGGAGGGGGACGGCGCCGACGGTGGGGTACGCCTGGATCCCCTGCACCGCGCGCGCCGACGGGTTGACCGGCACGACGGTCCCCTGGAAGCCGGCGCGGACGCAGTTCCACAGGATCTCCGCTCCGATGCTCCCGCGGTGGCGGGAGGCCCCGATGACGGCCACGACCGTGGGCTCGAGGATCCGGGCCATGGCCTCGCGGGCGGCCACCGCCTCGCGGGCCTCGAACTGCCCGAGAGCCTCCTGGGTGATCTGGGTCGACATCTCGAACCACAGAGCCCCGGGCTCGTGGCGTTCGCTCACGCCGAGACCGCTGGCGAGGAAGACGTCGATCATCGCCCGGTTGCCGGTGCGGGTGGTCGCCTCAAGGCACTGGATCCCGCGCTGGCCGGCGATCGCCGCCAGCTGTCCCAGGAGAAGGGTCCCCAGTCCGAGGCCCTGCCAGGCGTCGGCGACCGCGAAGGCGACCTCGGCCCGGCCGTGGCCGCTGGGCACCGCCAAGGCCTGGCCGACCACCAGGCCGTCCCCGCCGTGGGTCGCGAGCAGGCCGATGCGCCCGTCGTCGCCGACCGCGGTCGCGGCCGCCGCCGCCTGATCGACGTCGACCGCGGCGGAGAAGAAGCGCGAGGCCCTGGCCTCGACCGACAGCCCGCGGAGGAAGTCAGCGACCTTCGGGCGATCGTCGGGACTGGCCTCGCGGATGTGCACGGTGGAGCCGTTCCGGCAGACCACGTCCGCTTCGCGCACCGCCGACCCACGCTCGGTCATGGCCCCTGTGGCCCGACACCGACGGCCGCGGTGGCCGCGGCGTCGATGGGGAGGGAGACCGCGACCACCGTGCCCCCGACGCCGCCGACGCGGACCCGCAGCCGGCCCCCGAGGTCGCGGGTGCGCCCGCGCATCTGCGCCAGCCCGTCGGGAGTGCCATCCGGGTCGTCGCCGGCGGCGGGGTCGATCCCGTCGTCGGCCACGAGCAGGTGGAGACGGTCGCCGCGGCGAGCGAGCCGCACTCGCAGGCGGCTGGCGCCGGCGTGGTGCTCGACCCCTCGGACCGCCTCCTGGACGAGCCGAAAGCAGCTCACCTCCAGAGCCGGCGCGGGCCGTCGCTCGAGCCCGACGACCTCGAGCCGGCCCGCCAGCCCCGCTGACGCCTCGGCCCCCGCGACCAGCTGGCGGAGGGCGGGCTCGAGACCGAGATCGTCGAGGAGCGGCGGGCGGAGATCGGCGGCGATGGTGCGGAGCCGTTCGCTGATGGCGGTCGCCAGCCGCGAGGTGTCGGCGACGGCGGGGACCAGCCCCGCGGGCAGGGCGGGCGCCTCGGCGACCCGCTCGAGCCGCCGCCCGAGCACGAGCAGGGACTGGAGCGGGTCGTCGTGCAGCGCCGCCGACACCCGCTGCCGCTCCTCCTCGAGCGCGTGGACGATCCCGGCCGCGTACTCGGCCAGCCGCCGTCGCTCGCGCTCCTCGCCGGTGACGTCCTGGAGGATGACCTGGCGCAGGCCGTCGGCGGCGGAGGGCACGGCCGCCTCCACCGCTCGCAGCGCCCGCCACTCGCCCGTGGCATCCTGGATGCGGATCGGCTCGCCGGGCGCGCTCGCGACGGGCAGGAGGTCGGCCAGCCGGCGCCCGGCGAGGGCGGCGCCGAAGAGCCGCTCGGCGGCGGGGTTGGCCTCGACCACGACCCCGGCGTCGCCGGTCACCAGGATCGGGGCCACGCTGCTCCCGAACAGGGCGCGGTACCGGGCCTCGGCGCGGCGGTGGGCCTCACGGGCCGCCTCGACCTGACGCCGGGCCGCCCACTCGACATCGATCCGCCGTCCCACCAGGAGGGTGACGACGACGATCGCCAGGAGCTGGGCCGCCGACGCCCAGCGAACGTCGGGGATGTTGGAGATGACGAACGCCGGCACCGCCAGCACCGTGACCCAGGCGGCGGTCGCGATCGCCCCGCTCAGGCCGAACGTGAAGGCGGCGAGGAGGGCGGGGACGAGGAAGAGGACCAGGGTCGCGCTGCTGGGGATCCCGGCGGGCCGGAGGAGGCCGAGCTGGGCGGCCGCCGCGTGGACGAGGCCGATCGCGATCGCGAGCAGCTGGACGAGCCAGAACCGGATCGACCAGATCGGCGGGTGGAGCACCTCGCGGAGCGCCGGTCGCCAGCCCGCGGCGCGGGCCCGGATCACGGCCGGGTCTGGGGCTCGATCGAGACCACGCCGTGGTGCACGGCGTGGACGACCGCCTCGGTTCGCGATCCGACCCTCAGCTTCTCGAAGATGTTGTGGAGGTGGCCCTCGACGGTGCGCAGGCTGATCTGGAGCTCGTGGGCGATCTCCTTGTTGGCCCGCCCCTGGGCGATGAGGCGCAGGACGGCCAGCTCGCGGGGGCTGAGCCGGTCGGTGGCCCTCCGCGGCTCGGTGCGGAGCTGGGCGAGCCGGCGCGACAGCGAGGGGCTGAGGACGATCGACCCGGCCGCCACCGCCCGCACCCCCTCCACCAGCTCGCGCGAGGGCGCCGTCTTCAGGATGTAGCCGGCGGCGCCGGCCGCCAGCGCCTCACGGACGTAGTCCTCGTCCTCGTAGGCGCTGACGATCACGACCCGCACGGAGGGGGTGGCCTCCTGGATCGCCCGCGTCGCCTCGATGCCGTTGAGCCCGGGAATGCGCATGTCCATCAGGACGACGTCGGGGCGGTGACGCGAGCAGAGCTCGACGGCGACGTCGCCGCGCTCGGCCTCCGCCACGACGCTGATGTCGGGCTCGCGCTCGAGGAGCTCGCGCGTGCCCTCCCGCACCAGCGCATGGTCCTCGGCGATCAGGACCGTCACGGGGGTGGCCATCACGGGCCACGATACAGACGGACCCGGCGGCACCCTCGGAGGATTCCACCTGGAGTCGGCCGGGCGATTGCCCGGTGGAGCGGGGCGGTCACCCCCAGGATCCTGCGAGAGGGCCGCCCGGCGTCGCAGGATAGGCGCGCTTAGCAGACCGCCCGCTCTGGAGGTGCACCTGGTGAACCAGCCCGCCCCGTACGTGCACTGGGGTTTCGTCGTCCTGTCCCTGCCGAACCTCGTCCTGATCGGGGTGATGCTCGGCCTCTTCGCCCTGGCCCTGGTCCTGCCCTTCCCCGGCCGCCGCCACCGGCGGCCGGCGGCGGACGAGGAGCGCCGCGATGGCTGAGGGGCGGCGCGCCGGCGGCAGCTGGACCCGGGCGCTCCGGCGGATGATCGAACGGGAGCTGCCGACCGAGCACCTCCTGCCCGACCAGGAGCCTGCCTACGTCGCCTCCTGGGTCTACGTCTTCGGGGTGGTGGCGATCGCCGCCCTCGTGTGGGTGATGGTCTCGGGCGTCGTGCTCGCCTTCTTCGGCCCCCAGTGGTGGCACGTCTCGCCCCAGGGCCATGTGGTGAACAGCATCCACTTCTGGAGCGTCCAACTCTTCTTCATCTTCATGGTCCTGCACCTGTGGGGCCAGTACTTCGGGGCGACCTGGCGGGACGGTCGGGCCACCACCTGGATGGTCGGCGTCGTCGTCTTCCTCGTCAGCATCGGGACCGCCTTCACCGGCTACCTCGCGCAGCAGAACTTCGCCAGCCAGTGGATCGCGGTCAACGCCAAGGACGCCATCAATTCGACCGGCGCGGGGGCGTTCTTCAACGTCCTCAACTTCGGCCAGATGTACGGGCTTCACGTCATGCTGCTCCCGATCGTGATCACGACCCTGGTCGCGGTCCACCTCGTCCAGGTGCGGATGCGGGGCGTGGTCAAGCCGATCGAGACGGAGCCCAGCTGATGCGCCGCCGCGGGCTCGACCAGTCCGACTACTACCGGGGGGTGCGGATGGCCCCCTACGACCTCGTCAAGGAGCTCGCGATCGCGCTGGTCGCCGTCCTGGCGGTGGTCCTGATCCTGGCCGGGGTGCTGTCCTCGCCGGACGAGCCGCCGGTGACCATCCAGAGCTGGGCGCAGCACGCTCCACTCGACCTGGTCGCGACCGCGACCGCCGAGCTCCAGGGGCAGACGATCAGCTCCGACTACGGCCCTCCCTACAACATCGACCGCGACGCCGTCGACCACGACCGGCCCGCGGGGGCATCGGTGCAGGCCTTCGGCCCGATCGCCCCCCAGTCGTGGGCCGGGGTCCACATCCCGATCACCGCCGCCAGCTCCGACGTCCTCCATCCGCTCCAGCTGGCCTCGGCGTCCGACCCGAAGCTGGCCCAGGCCCTCCTTCGCTACCGGGCGGCGGCCCGCGCCCAGCGCTCGACCTGGCTCAGCCGCTACGCGGCTGAGCTCGGCCACGCCCACATGGCGGGCGGGCTCCCCGTGATCGCCGACCCGGCTGCGGCCGGGCCGCTGCCGACGATGATGGCGACGCTGCTCCTGGTGGCCCGCAGCGGCGGTCTGGACGGGCTTTTGCTTCAGAGCGGTCATTTCTACCAGACCGACTACACCGGCCCGCTCCTGTTCCTCGGCGACGGCCGCTACCTGCCCGGGCTGGCCCACGCCCAGCATCTGCTCGGCGACCAGTGGGGCATGATGAACGAGACCGGGCGCTACCCGGGGCAGGCCTGGCTCTGGCTGTACACGCTCTGGTACCAGATCCCGCCCTACAGCACCGCCAGCAACGCGGACCTCCTCGTGGTCCTGACCATGGGCGTCCTGTCGGCGCTCCTGCTGCTGGTCCCGTTCCTCCCCGGGCTTCGGGACATCCCCCGCTGGGTCCCGATCTACCGCCTCATCTGGCGCGAGCACTACCGGGAGGCGCGCCGCCGGCCCCGCGGCTGACCCGGACCCCGGGGCCGGCCCGACCCCGCCCCGGGGCGGGGTCGGGCTCGGCGAGCTGGGCACGCACCGCGGCCCGGGCCCGGTGCAGGAGGGCCCGAACCGCCGGCACGCTCGTGCCCAGCTCCCGGGCGAGCGCCGCGGCGGGCAGGCCGAGGCCGTCGGCGAGGAGGAGCGCCGCCCGGCGTCGGGGCGCGAGCGTGGCAAGGGCCGCCAGCACCTGGCGGCGGGTCTCCGCCTCGAGCGCGAGCGCCTCCGGCCCGGCGGCTGCCGAGAGGAGCGCGGCCGGAGGCCGGCTGCCGGTGGCGACCGACTCCAGCAGGACCTCGAGGGAGAGCGCCGCCGGGCGCCGCCGCAGCATCCGGCACGCGTTGGTCGCGATCCGGTGGAGCCAGGAGCCCAGGCTCGCCTCCCAGCGGAACCCCGGCAGGTGCACCGACGCCTTGAGGAGCGTCGTCTGCGTCACGTCCTCGGCATCCTGCCGGTGCCGGCAGAGCTGGCGCGCCAGCCGGAACACGTCCTCCCGGTACCCCCACACCGGGTCTACGGCCAGGTCCCCGCCCGCGGCCCCGCCGCCGGCACGGCGGGACCGAGGCTCGGGGCCGCGACCGGGGACGGCGCTCCGAGGCGGGGGGGCCAACGGGTTCCCGCGGTCCGCCCGGTGGGGGCGGAGTGGCGGGACGGGGCCGCCCGATCCAGGCTCGCCGGGCCCCCCGGTCAGATGGAACCGCCGGGGACCGCGGCCAGGGGCAGCCGGGCGGTCACCACCGTGCCGCGGCCGGGCCGGGAACGCAGGCGCACCCGCCCGCCCAGCGCTGCGGCCCGCTCCCGCATGCCCGAGATCCCGAGCCCGGTGCCGTCCCGTCGGCGCGGGCGGGCGCTGATCCCGCGCCCGTCGTCGGCCACCGCCAGCCGGAGGGTTCGGTCGCGCAGGCGGAGACTGACCACGACGTGGTGCGCCCCGGCGTGCCGCTCGACGTTGGTGAGCGCCTCCTGGACGATGCGCAGCGCCCCCAGCTCGAGTTCGGGCGACAGCCGCGCCGCCATGCCGTCGCGGCGCAGGTCGACGGGGATGCCCAGCCGCTGGCGGAAGCGCTCGACCAGCTCGCCCACGGCCAGCTCCAGGCCTCGCTCCTCGAGGATCGGGGATCGGAGCCCCTCGGCCAGCTGGCGGAGGCTGTCGACCACCGCCACGAGCGTCCGGCGGGCGGCGGCCAGCCGGTTGGCGCCTCGGTCGTTGGCCGGCAGATCGCCGGCGAGCCCCTCGAGCTGGCGGGCCAGGTACACGAGGACCTGCACCGGCTCGTCGTGGAGGTCGCGGGCGATCCGCCGCCGATCCTCCGCCACCGCTAGGCGGCGCAGCTCCTCCTGGACGGAGGCGTGCGCGAGGGCGAGGGCCGCCTGGCTGGCGAAGTGCTGCACGAGCGCGACCGCTCGGGGGCCGAAGGGCGCGCCCGGCTCGCGGCGACAGACCTCCACCGTCCGGAAGTCGCGGCGGGTGGCCAGCGGGACGACGATGAGGTCGGCGAGCGGGCCGGTGAGCGCCGCCAGCGGCGCGACCCGGGGATCATCGCGCCCGCTCACGTGCTCGGCCTCGCCGCTGCGGGCGACGTCGTGGGACACGGTCCAGCCACCGCCGATCACCCGCCCGACCAGGTCCGACGTGCCCGCTCCGGCGGCGGCCTCGACCCGCAGCCGCGAGGGCGCTGCGGTGCGGTCCTCGAGCGCGATGAGGGTGAGGTCGGCCCCCGATAGACGCCGGGTGTGCTCCGCGATGGCGTGGAGGATCCGGTCGATCGCCACCGCGTCGATGACCTCGCGCCGGACCTCGCCGAGGGCGATCAGGAGCTGGCGGCTCTCGTCCAGCTCCGCGTGCGCCTCGGCGTTCGCGATCGCGACCCCGGCCTGGGACGCCAGCGCCAGAACCGCGGCCTCGTCGTCAACGCTGAACGGGGAGCCGCCCCGCTTCTCGGTGAGGTAGAGCGCGCCGAACAGGCGCCCGGCGGCTCGGACCGGCACCCCCAGCAGCGAGGTCATCGCGGGATGGTGGGGCGGAAACCCCACCGATCGCGGGTCGCTCTGGAGGCGGTCGAGGCGAACGGGCCGGGGATCGGCAAGGAGCGCCCCGATCAGCCCCCGTCCGGCCGGGGGGGGCCCGATCGCGGCGCGCTCGGCCTCGGTGAGCCCGACCGTGAGGAACTGGGCCAGCTCGCCCGCCTCGTCGAGGATCGCGAGCGCGCCATAGCGGGCATCCGCCAGCCGGACCGCAGCCTCGGTCAGGCGCTGGAGGAGGGCGGGGACGGACGGCTCGGCGCCGAGAAGCATCCCCGTGTGGACGAGCTCGGCATAGGGAACGCCGCCGCTCTCGGCGGTCGGGGACGGCGACTCCGGCTTCCTGCGGGCCATCGCAGAGGCCATGGTACCCGCCGATCGGACGCGCGCGGCCTGCGCGCAAGAGGGGTTTCGCGCGCGCAGCTGGCGGGTGGACCCGCTGGCGGCGGCGGCCCGGGGGCGCCACGGTGGGACGGTGAGCCGCGAGCCCGGGACCGCCCCCAGTCCGTCACTCCCGCGGGGCCCGGTGCTGGCGGTGTGCGCCCACCCCGACGACGAGAGCTTCGGGCTCGGCGGCGTCCTCGCCGCCTGCACCGCGGCTGGCGAGGCGACCCACCTCCTCTGCCTCACCCTGGGCGAGCGGTCGACACTCGGCGGGCTGGCCGCCCCCGAGCTGGCCGAGCGGCGGATCGCCGAACTGGACTGCGCCGCCGGGGTCCTGGGCCTGCGCTCGGTCGCGCGGCGCACCCACCCGGACGGCGCGCTCGCCGCCGTCCCCCTCGACGCCCTCGCCGACACCGTCGTCGACGAGGCGAGGCGGGTCGGCGCGGCCAGCCTGCTCACCTTCGATGAGGGAGGGGTGAGCGGGCACCCCGACCACGAGCAGGCGACCCGGGCGGCGGTCGCCGCCGGGGGCCGGATGGCGATCCCGGTCTACGGCTGGGCCCTGCCCCACGCCCTCGCCGCCCAGCTCGCGCGGGAGACCGGGCAGCCCTTCGTCGGCCGTCCGCGCGGGGCGGTCGACCTGGTCGTGCCGGTCGATCGTGCCCGGCAGTGGACGGCGATCCGCTGCCACCGCTCCCAGCTGAGCGGCAACCGGGTGCTCCGGCGCCGCCTCGCCCTGGCCGCCCCCGAGGAGTGGCTCCGCGAGCTCCGGCCGGACGGCCCCGGCCGCCCGGCCGCCGGCTGAGCGACGCTCAGCGGACCACGAGGACCGGGCAGGCCGCGAGGTGGATCAGCTGGTAGGCGGTGCTGCCGAGCACCAGCCCGCCCAGCTGGGAGCGGCCCCTGGAGCCGGTCACGACCAGGTCGGCCTTGTGGGTCGCGGCCAGGTCCGCGATCGCCTGGCCGACCGGCCCCGCCTCCGTCACCAGCGTGCCGTCGGCGTCGATCCCGGCCGCTCGCAGCCGGTCCACGATCTCCTGCACCGCCTGCCGGTCGAGCGACTCCACCTCCTGCTCGGTGGTGTCCAGCTCGCTGGGCAGCGCCATCACCCCGGCCGCCGCGACCGTCACGGCGATCGGCCGGTGCACGTGGACGACGCGCACGTGCGCGCCGTACCGGCGGGCCAGGTCCTCAGCGGCATCCACCGCCCGACGGGCCGGCTCGGAGTCGTCGACCGCCACCAGGATCTGCTTGAACATCGCGCCTCCTTGTGCTGCGCCGCGCCCGGACCGGTCGGCCGGCCACGGAGGTGCCCACGGCTCAGGGGACCACGAGGACCGGGCAGGCGGCGAGGTGGATTGTCTGGTACGCGGTGCTGCCGAGGAGCAGCCCGCTCAGCTGGGAGCGCCCGCGCGAGCCGATCACGATCAGGTCGGCATGGTGGTGGCGGGCGACCTCGGTCAGGGCCTGGGCCACCGGCTCGGCGGTGCCGACCACGCTACCCTCGGCGTGGACCCCCTCGGCCGTGAGGTCGCGGACGGCCTCGTCGACGAGGGCCCGCTCGTCCGACCCGATGGGGTCGGCGACCTCCTCGGCCTCGGCCCTCGGCATCGGCCCCAGCCCGGCTGGACTCGGCGCCGCCACCATCGCCCACGGGTGAATGTGGAGCAGCTCCACCTCGGACCCCTCGGCCTGGGCAAGTCGGCTCGCGGCCGTGACCGCCCGGCGCGCGGGCTGGGAGTCATCGATCGCGACCAGGATTCGGTGGAACACAGACGGCCCTCCGCGGGGACCAGGGCCCCGCCACCGGCGGCCCCGCGCGGGCCGCTCATCTCGATGCTGGTCGGAGCCGCGCGGGGGGGACACGGGGGAAACCCCGGGGCCTGCAGCGCGATATCGCGCGCGCCCGCGGGGCCAGGGATGGCCTCGCTCAGCCGCAGCGGGCCCCGGGGGTGGCGACGAAGATGAGGAGGAGGGCAAAGAGGTTGTACGAGGCGTGGCAGACCATCCCCGGCAGCAGAGAGCGGGTCCATTCGTACACCGCCGCCAGCGCGACCCCGGCGAGGAAGAGGGCGGGGAGGAGGAGGAGGACGTAGCCCCCGACGGAGGCGGCGTGGAGGATGGCGAACACGAGCCCGCTCACGGCGGCGGCCGCCAGCCAGGGCATCCGCTGACGCAGGGTGCCGAAGAGGAATCCGCGGAAGATCAGCTCCTCCGCGGCCGGCGCGACGAGGGCGACCGCCAGGATCGCGATCCACTCCGCCCCGCTGTATCCGACCCGGATCTGGCAGACCTGCGGGTTGGGCCCGGCCCGAAACAGGGGGCCGAGCCCGGCCGTGATGAGGGCGCCCGCCAGCTGGAGGGCGACCGCCAGGAACGGCATCGGCAGGAGCACCCGGAGCGGGATCCGGCGCAGCCCCAGCAGGCGCAGCGGGAGATGGCGCCGGCCGACCGTCACCCAGAGGACGACACCGACGACCGCCCCGTAGATGAGGAGGTCGCCCACGAGGTTGATCACGGCCACCGCGGTCGCACCGGCGGCCCCTCGGGTTGACACCCCCGCGGCCCGCAGGGCGAGCTCGATCCCAATCAGGACGGCGAACGCGCCGGCCAGCGCGGGGACGGCCAGCAGGGTCGCCAGGCCGAGGTCGGCCCAGCCCCAGGGCACGGCGGGGCTGCGCTGGTCCCCCCCGGGCTCGGCCGCCGGCGGCCCGCCCGGCGGCTTGGCGGCGGGCCAGACGGTCAGGGCCGCTCCCCGGGGACGGGGGCGGCCACGTCCGGCCCCGGCTCGGCGATGGCGGCGGGCGGGACGGCCGGCGGGACGGCCGGATCCGGCCGGCGCCAGGCCTTAGGCCCCCGCGGGGGCGGCGGCAGGATCCAGGGGACCGGCGCGCGGTCGGGCTCGTGGGGCCCGGTGGGCGATCCGCCGTCGGCCAGGCGGATGCCCCGGCCCGCCCCCGCGGCCGTGACCGTGACGAGGGCGTACACGGCGAGGAGGACGACGATGTAGCCGATCGTCACCGGCAGGGCGCCGGTCGCCGCCCCGAGCACGAGCGTGGCGGCGAGCGCAGCCAGCAGCCCCGCCACCACCCGCTCTGCACCCCGGCGGGGGTCGCGGGCGAGGGCGAAGGCGCCCAGGCCGACGAGGATGTCGGCCGCCACCCCCAGGCCCGATCCCAACAGGGTCCCCAGGGCGGGGAGCCACCCGCCCAGCGAGCCGGGCCGGGTGAGGTTGGCGAGCACCGCGGCCAGCGCCCCGGCGTTGCCGACGGCGGCGACCAGGGCGACCACGCCGAGCAGACCGCCCACCACCTCAGGCGCAAGCCGGGTCCTCAGGGGGGGGTTCCGGGCGAATCCGGGGGCCGCGAGCGCCCGGATGAGGCGGACGAGCAGGGGCACGGTGGCTCTATCTTCGCCCGAACCGAGGGGGCGGGGCCGCCGCGGTCTCGAATTCGGAGGGCTTCGAACCCGCCCCTATAATCGGGTGATGGCGCAGGGGACCGGCACCAGCACCCGCCCGACCGGGCCGGGGCCGGGGCCGCTCCTGGCCGGCATCCGCGGTCCCGCCGACTGCCGTCATCTCTCGTACCCGGAGTGCGAGCAGCTGGCGCGCGAGATCCGCGAGTTCCTGGTGGCCTCCGTCACCCGGACCGGGGGCCACCTGGGGCCCAACCTCGGCATCGTCGAGCTCACCCTTGCCCTCCACCGCGTCTTCGACAGTCCGACCGACGCCCTCATCTTCGACATCGGCCACCAGGCCTACGTCCACAAGCTCCTCACCGGACGGGCGGGAACCTTCCACCGGCTGCGTCAGCGCGGCGGCCCATCCGGCTACCCCTCGCGGGGCGAGTCCCCTCACGACTGGGTGGAGAACAGCCATGCCTCCACCGCCCTCAGCTACGCGCTCGGCCTGACCCAGGCGCGCCGCCGCGGCGGCCGGCCCGGCCGGGTGGTGGCCGTGGTCGGGGACGGGTCGTTGACCGGCGGCATGGCCTATGAGGCGCTGAACAACATCGGGACCCTGCGCCCCGACCTCATCGTGATCCTCAACGACAACGGGCGGTCGTACGCGCCCACCGTGGGCGGGCTGGCCAACCACCTCGCCCGGCTCCGCCTCAGCCCCCGCTACGAGGCCGCCAAGAGCGGGATCGGCGACTTCCTCTCGGCCCTCCCCGGGGTGGGGGAGCCGGCCCACGAGGTCGCCCGCCGGGTGAAGACCGGGATGAAGCAGCTGCTGGCGCCGCAGGTCGTCTTCGAGGACCTCGGGCTCAAGTACGCCGGCCCGATCGACGGCCACGACCTCGCCCAGCTCGAGCGGGCGCTGCGCCAGGCCCGGCGCCTCTCCGGCCCGGTGGTGGTGCACGTGGTCACCGAGAAGGGCCGGGGCTACCCGCCCGCGCTCGAGGACGACGTCAACAAGCTGCACCAGGTCTCGGCCGCGCTCACCGAGGTGCCGGCCGCCCAGCCCGAGCCCGGCGGCCGCCGCGTCACCTACACCGACGTCTTCGGCGCCTGCCTGCTCGCCGCCGCGGAGTCCAATCCCCGCCTGGTCGGGATCACGGCCGCGATGGCGTCGTCCACCGGGCTCCTGGAGTTCGCCCGCCGCTATCCCGATCGCTTCTACGACGTCGGGATCGCCGAGCAGCACGCGGTCACCTTCGCCGCCGGCCTGGCGCTCGGCGGCGCCCACCCCGTCGTCTGCATCTACTCGAGCTTCCTCCAGCGCGCCTTCGACCAGATCATCAACGACGTCGCCATGCACGACCTGCCGGTGACGTTCGTCCTCGACCGGGCGGGGGTCACCGGCGAGGACGGCAGCTCCGCCAACGGCCTCTTCGACCTCGCCTACCTGCGCTGCATCCCCAACCTCATCGTCGCCACCCCCCGCGACGCCCGCGAGCTGGGTCGCCTGCTGGCGACCGGGCTCGCCCACGAGGGGCCGTTCGCCCTCCGCTATCCCAAGGGGGTGGCTCCGGAGCTCGCGGTGGACCTGGAGCCGGTCCCCATCGGCAGCTGGGAGTTGGTCCGCCGCGACGGCCGCGACGTCCTGCTCGTCGCGGCCGGCAAGATGGTGGCGGTGGCCGAGAACGCGGCGACCCTGCTCGCCCAGACCGGGGTCGCGGCGTCGGTCTGCAACGCCCGCTTCATCAAGCCGGTCGACGACCGGCTGGCCGACTGGGCCACGGAGCACCGGGCCGTCGTGACCGTGGAGGACGGCACGATCCGCGGCGGCCTCGGTGCCGCCGTCAGCGAGCACCTGGCCCAGGCGGGGGTGGTGGTGCCGATCCGCCACCTGGCGCTGCCGGACCGCTTCCTCCCCCACGGGAGCGTCGCCGAGCTTCTGGCCGAGGCGGGGGTGAGCGCGGCCGGCGTGGCCGACGCCGCCCGGGCGGCGGCCGCCGCCGGGGCGACCCCCGCCGAGCCGGCC
>DAHUZI010000126.1 GCA_027306595.1 Candidatus Dormiibacterota bacterium
CCAGGAACGGGAATGTGGGCAACGGACCCAGCCGGGGCTGCTCGGCGGCGAAGCGTTCGCCCACCGTCTCCCCGTGGCCCCGCCGCTGCCGTCGCTCCTCGGCCCGGCAGCGGGCCGCCCGCATCGGGTTCAGCTCCGCCCACTCGGCCACCGTCGGCACCGGCCCCGGCCCGGTGCGCCGGACGTACCCCACCAGCCCCTCCACGCGGCCCTGCTCATGGCCTTGCGCCGGGGTGCAGTGGTGGGCCCGGAACCGATACGCCCTCTGCAGCGCCACGAACTCCGAGCAGGGGACGCACACCCCCGCGCGCCGCCGCCCCAGCTGGCTGGGATTGTCATACCAGCAGCTCGCCGGCACCCCGCCCCAGGCGTGGAACGCCCGCACGGGCAGGGCCAGCCACGCCGCCCGGTCCTGCTGCCGGTACGCCACCACCACGTCCCGGGTCGAGTACGCCAGCCGGGCGCAGAACAGGAACACCCGGGTCGCCACCCCGGCGAGCAGCACCGTCGCCTCCCCAAAGTCGATCTGAGCCTCCGCCCCCCGGTCGTGGGCCAGCGGCAGCGTCACCCCGCGCCCATCGGTCTGGCGGTGCCGCCGCACCCACTGCCGCACCGTCGACTCCCCGCCGTGGAAGGCGTACTCGTCCCGCAGCCGCTCCCAGATCCGGCGGGCGGTATGGCGCTGCTTGCGGGGCGCGTCCTGGTCCGCTGCCAGCCAGCCCTCCACCACCGCCGCCAGCGGCCCCATCACCGGCTCCCGCACCGGCCGCTGCCGCCGGTACGTCCACGGGCCCGGGTCCGCCAGCGCCCGCCGCACCGTCTTGCGGCTCACGTGAAAAGCCCGCGCCACCTGCCGGATGCTCAGCCCGTCCCGAAAGTGAGCCCAGCGGATACGCTCAACGTCAGCCACCTTGATCACGCCTCACTCCCGATCGGTCTCGGCTCCAACTACCGAGCACCGTATCGGGCCTCGAGCGGGTCAAGGTGGTCCCCTTTTACGCCATCGTTCCCGCCTCAGGGTGGGTCCCCTTTACTCTGGCGATTACAAACGCCGTCTGGCTGCTCTGCGGGCAACTGGCGCACGACATCCTGGCCGGGACGCAGGCGTGCTGTCTCGAGGGCGCGCTCACGCGCGCCGAGCCGAAGCGCCTGCGCTACACCCTCTGGCACGGCCCGGGTCGACTGGGGCACACCGGGCGGCGCTGGCTCCTCCGGCTCGATCGCCGCTGGATGGGGGCGCGTCTCCTCGCGGCCGCCTGCCACCGCTTGCCGGCGCTGCCCCGCGCGGCCTGAGCACGCGCGGCGACGCGGCGGTGATGACCCCGACGGGTCGCGGCTGTGGCAGCACGCCCCCGCCCCCCCCCCCGCGGCCCGCTCGCGTCCCCTCACCACCCCCGTCATCGTCCGGAGCGCCATTGGCCCGCTCTGACCGTTGCCGGTCTGGCGCTCCCGCCCCTCGACGGCTCGCCGCGTCCACTTTGAGGCCCTGTCCCGCCCCCCTGATGAAAGTTCGAGGCTAGGCCGGCGTCCCGCCGGGGCACGCGCCGGGGCGCCGTCTTGGGATCGCCGCCCGCCCGCCGAGCCGTGGTCGAGGCAGACCGGGTCAGGTCGTACGCCTCGAGAATCTCCGTGAGCTCCCTGTCAGACTTCGCCATGGGCCCCCCGGTCCGGTTCGCGGTCCAACACCGCCAGTGAACCGGCCGCCGGGGTCTTCCTGTTGCGCCCGCCCCGGAGATCGGGTGTCCATGCCCGGGCCGTATGATCTTGGGGTGTTCACGGTGAGGCGGGTCCGTGCCGACGAGTACGTCGCCGCCGGCGAGGTGACGGCGTCGGCCTGGCAACCACTGGGAGCGGCGGACGACCCGACTGGCTGGCGTTCCGCACGCGGCTTGCGGACGTCGCGACTCGGGACCGCGTCGCGGCCGTCTACGTCGCCCTTGACGGAGACACAATGCTGGGATCGGTCACCCTCGAACTCGACGCCCGTATCGCCGACAGCGATAACCCCGGAGCGCTCGCCACGGACGAGGCCCACGTGCGGCTCCTTGCGGTAGCGCCGGTGGCTCGGCGCCTTGGGGTGGGGCGCACCCTCATGGAGCACTGCGCCGCGGTCGCCCGCGACAGGGGGAAGGCGCGGCTCACCCTCAACACGTCCCAGGGGAACATCCCCGCCCAGCGCTTCTACGAGGCGATCGGGTTCGTCCGCCTCCCCGGTCGTCCCCTCCGGGACGGCTCTGCCCTCTGCAGCTACGAACGCGCGCTTCCGGCCAGCTGACACGCCGGGATCCGCGCGCGGACCCTACTGCCCCCCGCCCGGCGGGCGCACCCGCCGTGTCTGACCTTGCAGAGACAGATAGCTGACCCGGCCCATTGGCGTGATGGTGGTCGCGAGGGGGGGCCAACCTCCGGTCGCGGACGGCGAGAGCGCCGCTCCGCTCCGCCGACGATGGACAGGGCGGCACCGCCTGCGGAGCTTCCCGAGCTGACGCGTCCCCCCCACGGACACGGCCGCGCCAAGGCGTTGATCTTGGTGGCGCACGACGGGCTGGACACCGCGGCCCTGGTCGCACGCCTGCGCCGCGAGGCGATGACGAGTTGGCTGATCGCTGAGTCGCGCTCACACGGGGACCGCTGCCGGCCGGTGGATCCGTGCGGCCGTGCGATCGCGAAGTGGGAGCCGCGCTGCCGGCAGCTCGAAGGCGAGCGAACGCAGGCGCGGCACGTGATCAGCTCGCCGGAGAAGCGCTCGCCGCGGCTCGGGCCGGTCGCACCGGACCATCCCGCTCCCGCCGCGGCGCCACCGGGCCTGAGAACATGTTTGAGAACCAGATAGGGCTCCGGCCTGCACGGGGCGGCCAGGATCGGGCATCGTGGGTCGATGCGGTCCTCTCCACGTCCTTCTCGCTACCCGACCGACCTCACCGATGCGCAATGGGCCCTGATCGCGCCGCTGCTGCCCCCGCCCAAGACTGGGCCGGCAGGCGGCCGGCCCCCCAAGCACCCGATGCGGGAGATCGTCAACGCGATCCGGTACCGGGTCCGCACCGGCTGGGCCTGGCGGCAGTTACCGAACGACCTCCCGCCCTGGCCGACCGTCTACTGGTACTTCGCTGCCTGGAACCGGGACGGCACCTTGGACCGCGTCCATGATGCGCTCCGGGAGCGGGTGCGGACCCGAGCGCAGCGCCAGCCGCGTCCGAGTGCCGGGGTGGTGGACGCCCAGTCGCTGCGCGGGGCCGACACGGTCGGGAGCGCGCCCCGCGGCTACGACGCGGGCAAGAAGGTCAATGGACGCAAGCGCCATATCGTCGTCGACACGATCGGGCTGTTGCTGGTGGTGATGGTCACCGCCGCGAGTGTCCAGGATCGCGACGGGGGACGCCTCGTGCTGGGCCGGGTGCACCGCCTGCCGGCCGGGGTGCGCCGCGTCTTCGCCGACGGTGGCTACGCGGGCTTGCTGGTCGCCGGTGCCGCGCGCGCGTGGCGGATCACGCTGGAGATCGTGCGCAAACCCGCAGGCCAGGTCGGCTTCGCGGTGATCCCGCGGCGCTGGGTGGTGGAGCGCACGTTTGCCTGGATGATGCGCTGGCGGCGTCTGGTCCGGGACCACGAGCGCACGATCGCGCACCAGGAGGCGATGGTGAAGTGGGCGATGGTCGGGCTGATGGTGCGCCGCCTCGCACCGTCGCCGGGGCCGCTACCGTGGGCGGACCGACGACGATGAACAGTTCTCAAGCACGTTCTGAGGGCCCGACCGGCGCTCGCTGACGCCCCAGGAACGGGAGCCGGTGCCCGAGTTGCTTGACGAGCCCGCGCACGCGGCTCAGGCGCCGGCGCCCGCCCACGCGGAGCTGCTCGGCGACCGAGGACATCGCCGCTCGGTATCGAGCGCGTCCCCGCTCCTGGGGTCGGGCCACGTGGCCGAGAGCGCCGCCCCGTGGCGACGCACCCGGCCGCGATGAAGTCGGAGTTGGTGGCGCCAGCCCCCGCGGGGCCTGGAGCTGGGACATCCCGCACGCTTCTCGGCCCGGCGGAGCAGATGTCCCGCTCACTCGTCGACGGCCGCGACCTCCGCGGCCAGTTCCGTCGGAGGCTGGATGATAACCGCCCGGCAGGCTGCGGTGGCGGCTGAGCGGCTCGTTTCTGGGCCGGTGACCCGCCAGAGCCTGGCTGGGGCCAAGCTGGCCGTTTCCGTGGACCGGGGCGCCGCGACGAGGCCCACGCCCTCGCCCTGCTGCTGGTCGACCTCGGCGTCGCACGCACCCTGTCGCCTTCGAACTGCGCGAACGACACCCCGTACCCGTACGCCCACCTTATCACGCGAAAGGACCACCCGCCCGTCCCCGACCGCACTGGCAGCCTCGGAGCCGCGCGTGCCATTGGCAGGACGTCGGCCCCTGGCCCTCGCAGGCCCCCCTCCGCGATCGGCCGGCACACGCCCGCCGAATGCCACTCAGTTCGGGCCACCCCGGTCCGGACCGCAGGCGCCAGCGTCCCGGCCGGTGCCGGCTATGCACCCTGGAGCGCTTCGTCCGCCCCGCGGGAGTGCCCTCGCTCCTGCCCGGTGCCTGGCTGTACCCTTCCCCGCGAACCCCGTGGGGTTGGCGCAGTGAATCCGACTGGTCCTGTCCCGCCGGTGTCGCCCGCTCCGAAACCTCATCGCGGCCCGTTCACCCGGCCGATGGAGTCCACCTTGGACGCGGTGGAACTGATCGGGCCCGAACCGCTGCCGCCACGGCCGTGGCAGCAGCGGTTCGCCCCGGGGCAGATGCGAAGGTGGGTCAGCTAGGCCCCCGCCTCAGCCCGACGCACGTCGCGGCTCTCCGAAGCCCGCTCCCCTCAGGACGTGGTTGAGGATGACAATCAACCAGGCGACGAAACCCGTGGCCATAAAGGCGGCCAGGAGCGACCCCGCGAAGCTGGATTCCGCAAGGATGAGCGTGGTGATGCCGATCGCAAGCGCGAGGGTCGCGATCGCGACCTCGGCACGCGCAAGGCCGACACCGCCGGTGCCCCACCACGCGGCCGCAAAGGCCACGCCGCCCAGAACCAAGGCCATGGCCGCCATCCCCCGCGGGTCCTGCAGGTAGGGCATCCCGCCGTACAGAAGATAGCCGGCGTAGGGGACGGCGATCGCCGCCACCGCAACCGTGGCCACCACGTCTCCGAACATCCCGCGACTCATGGCCGGGCCCTCCAAGCCAAGACCCACCGCGTCGGAGGCCCAGCGCCCCAAGACGGTCTCCGCGCCGGTCCCCACCGCCACCACCGCGAACTCCCGGCGGCAACCGGACCAGAGCCGGCCAGCCCTCCGATGGGCCCTCTCCGCCGTGTCGACGCGACGGGCATTGCGCACCTCCGCTTTCAATTCCAGTATAGGCTGAACCCCAACGAACGGGCCCCGTGGTATCCCCGGGCCAGCCCCCGGATGCGCGCATCATTGCGCGCGAGCGCCGCGGCGGCGGGGCGATGCGAACCCGAGGCGCGCGGCTCGAACACGACATCCGCAACACCGAGGTCCGAGGGTGGGCTGCCCGTGCGTTCAGCTGTCCCGATGCCCCGCCGCGCGGACCGCGGCGAGCCCGAGCCACGCCGCTCGGGGGGCGGCGCGTGGGCACGCGCCACCGATCCCAGTCGTGGGGCGCCGGCGCGAGGCGCGGCCATCTCCAATGGGACCCGGCGATGCCGAGCGACCGCCTCGACGCCCAGATGGTCCGCTCACCCGGCTCGTGAAGCGGCGGACGGTCCCGCACCCGCCGAATGCGATGCCCGGCCTGGCCCCACGTCCCCCCGAGAGACAAGGGTGCGGGCCCGCGCGGCCCGATGGTAGCTCCGGCGTGCTCCGCGCGGGCCGGGCGCCCTCACGGCGGAAGGTCGCCCCCATCGGGGTCACCGGTGGCTTCCGGCCCGTATCGATCGATGACATATTCGGCCAGCTGGCTCACCACCAGTTGAATCGCCCGATCCGCATAGTGTCCAGGCTCCCATGCCGCGTAGAGAGGGAGCCGCAGGGGGCCAGCAGGCCCGTCGATGGCCAGGGAGCGCAGACCGAACCGGGCATCATCGGACACGACCGCCACCCCACGGTGGGCGGCGGCGAGGGCCTGGGCGGCCAGCGGCAGCCGGCACTCGGTGACCTCGCAATACCGAGCCGCGACCTGCTCGGCGGCCGCGTCGAATACCCGTCGGGTCCAGTGGTCGGCGGTGGGCAGCAGGAGGGGGGTCCGGACAAGCTCGGCGATCGGCACGCGCTCACGCCCACTCCAGGGGTGGTCCTCCGGCACGTACGCCCAGATGGGCATCCGCGCGATCTGAGCGACCCTGGCCGCGCTCGTGAGCGGGAACGGGGCGATGACGAGGTCGGCACCGCGGTCGAGCGCCGTGGCGATCCGTGCGGGCATCTCATCGTCGACGCTGAGGTGAGGCGGGCCGGGTCCACGGGCGGCCACGTAGGGGGCGACCAGGTCGTTGATGGTCACCGCCGGTGCCACCAGTTGAAGCTGCCGCACCTGGCCGGTCCGAAGGGCCGCCGCGGTCTCGCCCAATCGGTCGGCCCGCGCGAGCACCTCGCGGGCGGAGTCCAGCAGCCGCCGGCCAGCTGCGGTCAGTCGGATGCGACCCTGGCGGCGGTCGAAGAGGGCGAGGCCGAACTCAAACTCCAGCCGCCGGAGCTGCCGCGACACCGCCGGCTGGGCGACACCAACCCGCCGGGCACCCTCGGTGACCGAGCCGGTCTCGGCCACGGAGGCGAAGTACCGCAGGGCTCGCAGATCCGCCCCATTGCCCGGACGCGGGTGCATCGGACCTCCGAAGCAAGCCATGCCGGATTGGCATGGTGTCTCTCACATATCAGTATTAGACAGCATGGCCCGCGAGCGCCAGAATGACAGCCGCGTGAGGTCCCGCGGGAGCGCGGTGCCCGCGCCCGCCGGAGCGCGAAGGAGAGGACCGTGCCATGGAGACGGACCCGGGGACACCACCCGCGGCCGCCGGGCTGCGCGCCCGGGCGCGGGAATGGCCCTGCAGCCCGCGTGCCATCCCGAGCTGGGCGCTGGCGGTCACCAGACCGACGGCCCACCGGAGCCTGATCCGTAAGGCCGGTCCGAGAAGGAGGAGCCCGCCCATGCCATCCACGCCGCACGTCTCACTCGGTGCCCCCAGCCGGTCGTGGCGGGCCCCCATCGGCCGGGTCGGTGCGGCTCTGGCCGCGGCCCTCATGCTGGCGGCCATCTCGCTGCCCGCTCCGGGAGCGGCGGCCGCGCTCCGACCGGCCGCGGGCGGGTCCGCCGCTGTCCCCCTGCCGATCGGCGAGCGCCCCCTCTACATCTTCCCGCTCGCGCCGGGGGCCGACTTCATCTTCGCCAACGACCAGCTGTTCCAGTACCTCATGTACAAGCCCCTCTTCTGGTACGGGGACAACGGCAAGGCCGCCATCAACTACCGGCTCAGCATCGCCAATCGCCCCGTCTTCAGCGACGGCAACCGCCGGGTCACCATCACCCTCAAGCCCTACGTTTGGTCGGACGGGGTCCCGCTGACGACCCGCGACGTTCGGTTCTGGATGGATCTGCTCGTTGCCAACAAGGACCAGTGGGGCGACTACACGCCCAGCGAGTTCCCAGACAACGTGTCCGGTATCGAGTGGACATCGGCGCGCCGATTCACCATCACCTTCAATCGATCGTACAGCCCCACCTGGATCCTCTACAACCAGCTCAGCCAGATCTTCCCCATCCCCCAGCACGCCTGGGACCGGGTCTCCAAGGGGGGGCCGGTAGGCAACTTCGACGAGACCACCAAGGGAGCCGTTTCCGTCTGGAAGTACCTGAACGCCGAGTCGCTCAAGCAATCGACCTACGCCACCAATCCACTGTGGCAGGTCGTGGACGGCCCTTGGCGCATCCAGCCGCGAACCGGCTTCGATCCCGCCACCGGCTACACCGTCTTCGTCCCCAACGCCAGGTATTCGGGCCCCGACGTTCCCCATCTGGCCCGCTTCGCCGAGGTGCCCTTCACCAGCGATACCGCTGAGTTCGACGCCCTGCGCGCAGGCACGATCCAGGCCGGAGGGATTCCCATCGCCGACAGCAGCCAGATCGCCTACTTCCGTCATCTCGGGTTCACCGTTCAGCCCTGGTACATCTTCGGCTGGTCGTGGATCGGGCTCAACTACACGAACCCCGCTGTCGGCCCGATCCTGAAGCAGCTGTACGTTCGGCAGGCTCTGCAGCGGGTCATCGACCAGCCCACGTGGGTGCGGTCGATCCTCAAGGGCTACGGCAAGCCCCAGTACAGCCCGATCCCCACCGTGGTGCCCAACCCGTTCGTGGACGCCTCCGTGAAGCGCAACCCGTACCCGTACAGTCCGACGGCCGCAGCCCGGCTGCTTCGGGCGCACGGCTGGAAGGTGGTCCCCGACGGCACCAGCACCTGCGAGCGGCCGGGCACCGGCCCGTCGGCCTGCGGCGCCGGCGTGTCTCGAGGTCAGGCGCTCACCCTGCAGCTTCAGTACGCTGCCGGAGACACTCAGCTGACCCAGGAGATGGAGGCGTTCAAGTCGGCAGCCAGCAGGGCCGGTGTGACCATCAACCTCCAAGAGCAGCCGATCGACTCGATCTTCGCCGCCTATGCACCGTGCACGGCAGGCAAGCCCTGCACCTGGCAGATGCTGGACGTCGGGATCGGCGCGAACTACGTGTACTATCCAGATTACTATCCCTCCGGGGAGCCGTACTACCTCCCCCACGCGGCGTTCAACGGGGGCGGATACAGTGATCCCGCCGCCACCCGCCTGATCCTCGCCACGCTGGAGCAGCCCGGTCGGGGGCCATTCGTGGCCTACGAGAACTACATCGCCACCCATCTCCCCACCCTGTGGACGCCGTCGGCGGTCTACTCGATCAACGTCATCAGCCCGCACCTGCACGGCGTGCCCCCGGCCGACCCCTACGGCGCCATCTATCCTCAGGACTGGACCGTGAGCGGCTGATGGCGCCTCTGGCCGAGGCGTCGGGATCCGCCTTGTGGCACCCGTTCGCCGATATGGCGACGCTCGGTGGCGGGGCCGTGCGCATCGTGCGGGGGTCGGGCTCGACCGTCTACGACGACCGTGGACGGCCGTACCTCGATGCCACCGCGGGGCTTTGGTATTGCAACGTCGGCCATGGCCGCCACGAGCTGGCCGAGGCAGCAGCCCAGCAGATGCGAACGCTTGCCGGGTTCCACACGTTCGAGGCCTACAGCAACCCGCCCGCCGACGAACTGAGCCTGCGGCTCGCTGATCTCGCCCCGGTGGTCGGCGGCCGGGTCTTCCTCACCGCGGGCGGTGGCTCGGACGCGGTCGACACGGCGGCCAAGCTGGCGAGAGCCTACTGGGCGGCGGTTGGTCGGCCCGACAAGCGCTACATCCTGTCCCGCGCCTCCGCGTACCACGGCATGAACGCCTACGGCACCTCGCTGGGCGGCATCCCCGCCAACCTGGAGGCGTACGGCTCGCTCATCGGTGAGGTGGACCGGGTGGCCTGGGACGATCCCGAGGCCCTTGCCACCACCATCGACCGACTGGGACCGGAGCGAGTGG
This sequence comes from Candidatus Dormiibacterota bacterium, assembly GCA_027306595.1. GTDB lineage: Bacteria > Chloroflexota > Dormibacteria > Aeolococcales > Bog-877 > DAHUZL01. Next base: position 9,581 of record DAHUZI010000126.1, read on the forward strand.
CGGCCTTCTTCTGCGAGCCGGTCCTCGGCGCCGGCGGAGTTCTCCTCCCGCCGCCGGGGTACCTCCAACGGGTCCAGGCCATCTGCCGGTCCAGCTCGGTCCTGTTCGTCGCCGACGAGGTGATCACGGGGTTCGCCCGGCTGGGTGCTTGGTTCGGGAGCACGCGGACGGGGTTGGAGCCAGACCTCCTCGTCTGCGCCAAGGGTCTCACCTCCGGCTACCTGCCGCTCGGCGCGGTGATCGCGTCCCAAGCCGTGGCCAGCCCATTCTGGGAGGGCGCCGGCGGTCTGGTCTTCCGCCATGGCTACACGTACTCCGGCCATCCCACCAGCTGCGCGGTGGCGCTGGCCAACCTTGCGATCCTCGAGCGGGAGGACCTGGCCGGGCGGGCTCGGATGCTCGAGCCCGTGCTCACCGCGGCGCTGGCACCCCTCGCCGAGCTCGAGGTGGTCGCAACCGTGCGCAGCGGGCTCGGCCTCCTCGCGGGGATCGAGATCGAGGCCGATCGACTGCGGGAGGATCCGGGGCTCCTGGGCCGCCTGGTCCTGGCGGCGCGGGCCCGCGGGGTGGTGACGCGGGGGCTGGCGGGGCGGGCCCTTCAGGTCTCGCCCCCCCTGGTGATCACCGAGGAGGAGATCGGTCGGATGGCCGACCTCCTGCACCAGGTCCTGGCCGAGGCCGGCTGAGACGGGATGCCCCCGCCTGCCTGCAGCGCCGGGACGGCGACCGTGAGCCGCTGTGTGACGATCGCCGCGCTCCAGCGACCGCCGGTCGAGCCCGGACCGGACCGGTGGAGCCGGGTGGCGGCGGACGTCCGGCGCGTCTGCGCCCAGTTCCCGGCTACCCGGCTGGTTGTGCTGCCGGAGTACCACGCCCACCTCTTGGCTCCACCGGCCATCGCCTATCGGGAGCACATGGAAGCGGTCGCCGAGCCCATTCCGGGGCCGGGCTCGCAGGGGATGGCCCAGCTCGCCCGCGATCTCGGGATCTGGCTGGTGCCCGGCAGCTTCTACGAGCGGGGCCCACGGGGCGCGATCTTCAACACCACCATCGCCATCGACCCCGACGGCTCGATCGCGGCGGTGTACCGCAAGCTGTTCCCGTGGCGGCCGTTCGAGAGCACCGATCCCGGCACCGAGTTCACCGTCTTCGATGTCCCCTCGGTCGGCCGGGTGGGCCTGTCGATCTGCTACGATGGGTGGTTCCCGGAAGTCGCCCGCCATCTCGCCTGGCTGGGGGCGGAGGTGATCATCCAGCCCACCTGCACCACCACCGCCGATCGGGAGCAGGAAATCATCCTCGCGCGCGCCACCGCCATCGTGAATCAGCTGTTCGTGGTCAGTGTGAACACCGCCTCCCCGCCCGGCTGCGGGCGGAGCCTCATCGTCGATCCCGAAGGGGGGGTGCGAGTGCAGGCCGGGGAGGGCTCACTGGTGCTCACCGATGTGCTTGATCTCGGCAGCGTGCCCCGGATCCGGTCGCACGGCACCCTTGGGATCGACCGGGTCTGGCAGCACTTCCGGGCCGGGGACCCCTGCCTCGAGCTCCCCCTGTACGAGGGTCGCCTGCGTCCCGAGCGGTGGACCCCGCGCGCGTTCGGGACGGACGCCGCGCGTGCGGCGCCGGATGGTCCGCCGGAGGCGCGCTGAGGGCTGACCCACCCGGCTCTGGCGCCTCCCCCAGCACCGCCTCCACATGGACGGTGCGACCGGGCTCGGCGCAGGCGGCGAGGTTGCCGGCGACGGGGCACCCGTCCACGAGCAGGGCATCCACCCGGGGTCCGGCGCCGCGGCGACGGCCCACCCGGATGTGGTAGGTGGCGCCTCGAAACCGCCGAACCGCGGAGAAGCCGGGCCAATCCGGCGGCAGACAGGGATCGATCCGAAGTCCATCGTGCTCGGGGCGGATGCCCAGGACCCACTGGGTCAGGGCGACCAGGTTCCAGGCCGCGCTGCCGGTGAGCCACGAGTTCTTGGCCTCCCCATGCACGGGCGCGTCGCGCCCGGCGATCATCTGCGCATACACGTACGGCTCGCAGCGGTGTCGATCCGCCAGCGCCTCGCGGGCGGACGGGTTGATCCGCAGGTAGTAGGCGAAGGCCCGGGCGCCATTGCCGACCATCGTCTCAGCGATGACGATCCACGGGTTGGTGTGGCAAAAGACCCCGCCGTTCTCCTTCACCCCCGGCGGATAGGAGGTGATCTCCCCCAGCCGGGGGTCGTAGGCGGTGAAGGACGGTTGCACCAGCATGAGACCATCGGGGCTGGCGAGCCGCTCAGCCACCGCGTCCAGGGCGCGCACGGCTCGCCCGTCGTCGAGACCGATCCCGCCCATGACGCACATCCCCTGGGGCTCGATGAAGCATTGGCCCTGGCGGCTGGCCGCCGACCCGACCGGCGCGCCCGCGTAGTCGTATGCTCGAAGGAACCACTCGCCGTCCCACCCGTGGAGGCGGATCGCCACCGCCATGCGCTGGCGCTGGGCGACCACGGCGGCGGCATCGTCGCTGCGCCCGATCCGCTCCGCCATGTTCGCCAGCTCCGCCGCAGCCAGGCAGAAGAGCCCGGCGATGAAGACCGACTCGGCGGATCCGCCCGGCCGGTTCGGTGCCGCCTGAAAGGACTCCCCGGGGCTCGTGGAGAAGCAGTTGAGATTGAGGCAGTCGTTCCAGTCGGCGCGGCCGATCCGAGGCAGGCCGTGGGGACCGAGCTGCTCCTGCGTGAAGCCAAGCGACCGAAGGAGGTGGTCGAAGAGGGGGGCCTCGGTCCCAACCGCGCGCTCGTAGGGGATGGGCTCGTCGAGGATCGCGAGGTCGCCGGTCTCCTTGCAGTAGGCGGCCGCCGCGACCACGAGCCAGAGGGGGTCGTCGTGGAAGCCCGATCCGATGGCCTCGCTCGCCTGACCGGTGAGCGGCTGCACCTGATGGGGCGTGGCCCCCGAGGGCAGCTGGGTCGCCGCCAGCTCGAGCAGCCGAGCCCTAGCTCGCGCCGGCTCCATGTGGACGATCCCGAGCAGGTCCTGGCTGGCATCGCGGAAGCCCATCCCCCGTGCGATTCCGGTCTCGAACATCGAGGCCGAGCGAGCCACGTCGAAGGCGACGCGGCACTGGTAGGGGTTCCAGCTGTTCACCATCCGGTCCGTGTCGGGGCTCGGCGTCGCGACCTGGAGGCGCTCGAGGCGTTCACGCCAGGTGGCTTGAATCGCCTTGAGCGCCGCCGCCGCCGCCCCCGGCGCCAGGTGGCGGGCGATGTCCGCCCGCGCGTCGCCCTTGGCGAGCACGCTGGACCCGGGCGGGTCGAACTTGCGGTCCACCGGGTTCTCCGCGTAGCCGAGGGCGAACCCCACCTCGGCGATCTCGCCGGCCGCGATTCGAAGACGGATCCGGTGGGATCCGATCGGAGCCCAGCCGTAGGCGATCGAGCCCTCGGAGCGGCCCTGCTCCACTGTGAGGGGATGGTCCCAGCCACGATACGGGCCCAGGAAGGCGCTCCGGTCGGTATCGAAGCCGGCGAGGTCGGATGAGCAGGCGAAGTAGGCGAAGTGGTTGCGCCTCTCCCGGTACTCGGTGACGTGGTAGATGACGCTGCCGACCACCTCGACCTCGCCGATCGAGAGGTTGCGCTGGAGATTGGTGGCATCGTCGAGCGCGTCCCAGAGGCAAAACTCGACCGCGCTGACGAGGTCAAGCTCCACCGCCGAGCGGCGGTGATTGGTGACCCGCGTACGCCATACCTCGCAGGTGGAGCCGGGCGGGACCAGGTAGAGGGTCTCGCAGGCGATGCCCTGATGCCGGGAGCCGATCACGGTGTACCCGAGCCCGTGCCGGCAGTGGTACCGATCGAGATCGGCACGGACCGGCTGCCAGCTGGGCGACCAGATCGAGCCGCAGTCGGCGTCCCGCAGGTAGAGGTAGCGGCCGCCCGCGTCGGTGGGCACGCCGTTGTAGCGGTACCGGGTCAGCCGTCGCAGCCGCGCGTCCCGGTAGAACGCGTAGCCCCCGGCGGTGTTGGAGATCAACCCACAGAGCCCCTCCCCGCCCAGGTAGTTGATCCAGGGCAAAGGCGTGTCGGGGCGGGTGATGACGTACTCCCGGGCCCGGTCGTCGAAGTGGCCGTATCGCATCGAGCCGACCCGCCGAGCCTCAGCCGGCCCCGGAGGCGGCGCCGCGGCTGCGCGCGATCACGTCGCGGTACCAGTAGTAGCTCGCCTTGGGAACCCGCTCCAGGGTCGGGTAGTCGACGAAGACGATCCCAAAGCGCCGGGCATAGCCGTGAGCCCACTCGAAGTTGTCCAAGAGCGCCCAGACGAAGTAGCCGTCGACCGGCACCCCCGCGCGGATGGCCGCCGCCACCGAACCGAGGTGCGCCTCGAGGTAGTCCCGCCGCTCGGGATCCTGCACTCGGCCGTCGTGGATGCGGACGTCCTCGTAGGCCGCCCCGTTCTCGGTGACGATCAGGCTCGGCGGGCGGTAGTCCGTGCGCAGTCGGCACAGCAGATCCTCAAGGCCCGACGGGAACACCTCCCAGCCCATCTCGGTGTGCTTGGCGGCGGGCTGCGGGACGTGGACCGGGTCGCCTCCCCCGGGATCGGCTCGAACGACGTGCCGGTGGTACATGTTGACGCCGAGGAAGTCGATTGGCCGGCTGATGGTCAGGAGGTCATCGCCGACAACCGGCGGAGGCGTCGAGCGCCAATGGGCAAGGATGTCGGCGGGATAGACCCCGCGCCAGAGCGGATCGAGGAACCAGCGATTGACGAGCCCGTCGAGCCGGCGGGCGGCGGCGCGGTCGGCGGCACCGTCCGACGCCGGGTAGACGGGGGTGAGGTCGAGGCTGATGCCGACTCTGGCCCTGGGCGATCGGGCTCGAATCACCTGCGCCGCCCGGCCATGGGCGAGCAGGAGGTGGTGGGCAGCCGCCATTGCGTCTGCCAGGCTGGTGCGCCCCGGCGCGTGGAGGCCCTGCTGGTAGCCGGTGAAGGCGGCCACCCGCGGCTCGTTGCAGGTCGTCCAGCTCGTCACCCGGTCGCCAAGGCGGTCAAGCACCGCCTCGACGTAGGCCGTGAAGGCGTCGACGGTGGCGCGAGCCGGCCATCCGCCCGCGTCCTCCAGGGGCTGGGGGAGGTCCCAGTGATAGAGGACGGGGTAGGGCTCGATGCCAGCGGCCAGCAGCGCATCCACCAGCCGATCGTAGAAGTCCAGCCCCGCCCGGTTCACCCGACCCGTCCCGCTCGGCACCACCCGCGGCCATGCGATCGAGAACCGGAAGGCGCCCAGCCCCAACTCCTTCATCAGCCCAATGTCCCCGGGGTAGCGGTGGTAGAAGTCACAGGCGACCGTCCCCGTCTCACCGTTTCGGGTCCGGCCGGGTTCGGCCGCGAATCGGTCCCAGATGCTCACCCCTCGGCCGTCCGCGTCCACCGCCCCCTCCATCTGGTACGCGGACCCGCCGGCGCCGAAGATGAACCCCGAAGGGAGCTCGAGGCGGGCGGGGCTCACCGCCGCACCCCGCCATCGGCGCCGCTCTGGACGCCGGTGGCCACGAAGTGGTCGGCCTCCACCTCGATCAGCCCTCCCACCGGCCAGTTCGCATCGGCGCGGGCCGGGGCCGGCGCCGCGGCGGCGGGAGCGTCGTCAAGCGCCTGGGCTCCCCAGCGCCGGCGCAGGTGGGGAACCGCCGCGAGCAGGCTTTGGGTGTAGGGGTGCACCGGGTTGCGGTAGATCCGATCGGTCAGGCCGATCTCCACCACCTGCCCCCGGCGGAGGATCACCGTGCGCTGGCTGATGTAGTGGCCGAGGGAGAGGTCATGGGTGATGAACAGCACGCCGACCCCCTTGGCCCGAAGGTCACCGAGCAGGTTCAGCACATCGATGCGGGTGGAGGCGTCGAGCATGCTGATCACCTCGTCCGCCACCAGGATCCGAAGGTCGAGCACGAGGGTACGCGCAATCAGTACCCGCTGCAGCTGCCCGCCGCTGAGCTGGTGGGGAAATTTACCAAGGACGTCGGCGGGGTTGAGCGCCACCGATTCGAGGGCCGCGCCGACTCGCCGCCGCCAGGTGGCCGCGCCGGTGCTGGCGAAGAACTCCCGGTGCAGGGTGCTGAAGAGCCGGTCGACCTTGAAGATCGGGTTGCACGAGCTGAACGGATCCTGGAAGACGCCCTGCACCCGCCGGTAGTACTCCTTCAGGTGGCGGCCCCGCAGGTCGGCGATGTCCTCGCCGTCGAACCGAAGCGTCCCGGCGCTGGCGTCGATCAGCCGCAGGATCATCCGCCCGATCGTGCTCTTGCCGCTCCCGCTCTCGCCGATCAGGGCGACGACCTCCCCGGGGGCCACCTGGAGATCAACGCCCCCCACCGCTTGGACCAGGCCGCCGCCGAAGGTCCCCGTCTTGAAGACTTTCGAAACCCCGCTCAGCTCGAGCATGGAATCAGCCTGCGCGCCAGCAGGCGACGAGATGCCCGGGTGCCACCTCGATCACCGGCGGCACCTCTGCACACCGCTCGTACGCAACCGGGCACCGCTCCCGGAAGCGGCACCCTCGGGGCGGGCCGAGCAAAGAGGGCGGTCGTCCCTGGATTCCGGCCAGCCGACTCTCGTCGAACCGGACACCCGTCTCGGGCAGCGACGCGATCAGCATCTTGGTGTACGGATGGCGAGGGGCGGCCACGATCGTATTAGCCGACGCCCGCTCTGCCATCATCCCCGCGTACATGATCATGATCGTGTCCGCGATCTGGTAGAGGATGGAGAGATCGTGGGTGATCACGATCATGCTCTTGACGAAGCCCCGCGTGCGGAACTCCACCAGCATCTCGGCCACCGCCTTCTGGGTCGAGACGTCCAGAGCGGACGTGATCTCGTCGGCGATCAGCAGCGAGGGATTGAGCAGCGTCGACAGGACCATCACGGTCCGCTGCTTCATCCCTCCGGAGAGCTCGATCGGGTAGCGGTCCAGGATGTCGGAAGAGAGCTGGACCAGCTCCAGCCGCCTCACCATCTCCGGGAGCACGGCCCTGGGGTCGACGTGCCGGGACCGGAGCAGTTCGGTCGTGAGCTTGCCGATCTTGCGTGTGGGATTGAGGGCACTCATCGCATACTGGGGGATGAGCGACACGGACCGGAACCGATAGGGCACCATCTTGTCGGGCACGCCGATGGGCAGCTCCTCACCGTCCAGCTCGACCGTTCCCGCCACGTACCTCATCCGACCGGTGAGGGCGATCAGACTGTTGCCGAGCGTCGACTTCCCGCAGCCAGACTCCCCCGCCAACCCCATGATCTCGCCGTCGGCGATACCGAAGCTGACCCCGTCCACCGCCTGAACATCCCCGCTCAGGGTGCGGTAGTGGACGTGGAGGTCGTCGACCAGAAGGCTCACGGCGTCACATCGCCCGCAGCCGAGGGTTGAACACCTCGTCCAATCCCACGTTCATGACGTAGAGCCCTCCCACCACCCCCATGATCGCCACCCCCGGGGGGATGAACCACCACCACATCCCGAACTGGAGGGCGCTCCACAGAACCGCCCTGTTCATCATCAGCCCCAGCGACCCGCCGGTGGTCGGGCCCAACCCGATGAAGTCGAGCGTGGCGGCGATCAGGATCGCGCCCCCGAACAGCAGGATGAAGGTCATGAAGAGATACGAGGCCATGTTGGGGGCGATCTCGGTGAAGATGATCCGCCAGCTGCTGAGCCCGCTGAGCCGGGCGATGCCGATGAACTCGCGGCCCCCGAGCGAGAAAGTCTGGGCGCGAATCGCCCGTGCCGCCCAGGGCCACGACGTCAGGCCAATGAACACCGCCTCCACCACCACCCCGCGCACCGTGAGGTACGCGGCGATGATGAGGAGAACCGCAAAGGTCGGAATCACCAGGAAGACGTTGGTGATCATATTGAGGATTTCGTCGATCCATCCACCTCGATAGCCGCTCACGAACCCGACCACCATCCCCGCAGAAGCGGCGATGCCACCGCCGAGCAGTCCAACCACGAAGGTGTTCTGCAATCCATAGACGAACTGCGAGAAGACGTCCTCGCCGAACGAGGTGGTGCCCAACCAGTGGGCTGCCGAAGGCGCCATCCGGACGTCCGGGCCGATGGTGTTGGGCGAGTAGCGGGCGAGGAACGGGCCCACCACGGCAATGACGACGAAAGCGAGGACGACCGAGAGGCCGATCACAAGCTTGCGGTTACGGACGGCGAAGTAGAGTACCTCCCGCCGGGTACTCATCGCCGGTCGCCGTGCCAACGCGGGCATCGGTCCCGCAGCTGCCGGGACCGGGCTTTCATCTGCGCTGGAGGCCGACACTCTGTCGGCAGGCGGGGTGACGCTGCTCACAAGCACCGCCCCCCGGCGCCGGTCATGTTCTGCCCCCCTGCATGCCTATGCGGGTCCTCGGGTCGACCAGCACATAGACGACGTCGACTACGAAGTTGGCGATGAGGACGCCGATGATGATGAACAGGAAGATCCCTTGGAGGAGAAAGTAGTCGGAATTGAGGATGGCGTTGAACACCAGAGAGCCGAGGCCTGGATATGCGAAGACGATCTCGGTGACCAGAGCCCCCGCGACGACCGCGCCGATCGCGAGCGCCAGGCCGGTGATCTGTGGCAGCATGGCGTTACGGAATGCGTAGCGGCGGATCAATCGCTGGGGCGCGCCCAGCGCCTCCAGGTAGTGAGCGTAGTCCGCCTCCAGCTCATAGATGATGACGTTGCGCATGCCGATCGCCCAGCCACCGAACCCCACGAGGAACAGCGAAGCGAAGGGGAGGAACCAGTGCTGGAGCAGGGACTCGATGAAGGGCCAGGAGAACGAGGGGGGCATGCCGAAGGTCGAGCCGCCCGCCAGCGGCAGGATCCGGAGCACCGAGCCGAACACCCAGGCGAGGAGCAGGGCCAGCCACATGTAGGGTGTGGCCGTGAGAAGGTAGCCGGCCGGCAGGACGGTGTTGTCAAGCACTTTCCGCCGGGCGGCCATGGCACCCACCTTATTACCGGCGTACCAGCCAAGCAGGATCGCTGGAACGAGAAGGCCCAACGTGTAGGGCAGCGCCTGGGCGATCACGCTGGACACCGGGCTCCCCACGACATAGATGCTCTGCCCGAGATTGCCGTGGATAAGCCCCGTCCAGAAGCTGAGGTACTGGTGCCAGATCGGCTGGTTGAGCCCATACACCTTCTCGTAGTAGGCGGTGACAGCCTGGGAGGCGCCCGGCGGCAGGGTCATTCGGGCGATCAGGCCCTGGATGGGGTTGCCGGGCATCAGCCTGGGAATGGCCCAGTCGATGGTGACGGCCACGAAGAAGGTCAGGCCGTAGGTGACGAGCTTTCTCGAGAAGTAGCTGCGCACGACATCTGCCCGGATGGGGTGGTTCGGAGCCAGGAACCGCCCCCCTTCGGCTCCGCCGAAGGGGGGCGGTCGGAATCGCAGTCGGTTAGACCGGAGTGCACTGCCCCCGGCCGCTCAGCCCGCCTTCACCGGCTTGATCTTGGCGAGCATGTACACGGAGCCCATGTTCGGATAGCCGCGCCAGAGCGTGGGGACGGTCTGGTAGGTGCTCGACGAGGGCCAGTTACTCCACGTCGTGGTGTTGTACTGCGCCCACATCCCGTTGTACCAAAGCGGGATCACCGGCATCTGCGACAGCTGGATCTGCTGCAGCTTGGCGATGGCGCTCTTCATGCCGGCAGTATCGGTAACCGGAGTGCGGTCCAGTTGCTGAACCAGGCTCCAGGCGGTCGGATTGTTGTAACGCCCGTAGTTGCGGTAGCTCTGAGTCTTGAGGATCGGAAGGCCGAACATCCACTGGTAGTAGGACCATGGGGTGTTGCTGATCTGCTGGTCATTGTTGATGACCAGATCGAAGTTGCCACTGTTCCGCTGCGCCACCAGCGAGTTGTAGGCGGGGAAGCTCGGGGTGATCTGGATTCCGGCCTTGGCCGCACCCTGAGCGAGTATCTGGATTCCCGCCATCCAGTCGCTCCATCCCTGGGGCACGATCAGCGAGAGATTGATGGGCTTGCCGGACTTGGTCTCGACCATTCCGTTTGAGCCGAACTTGTAGCCGGCCGACTTCAGCATCTGATTTGCCTTGCTGGGGTTGTAGCTGAAGCCGAGGCTCTTGACCAGCGTCTGGTCCACGTACTGCGACCAGGTCGGTAGCATACCCGTCGGATTCGAACCTTTGACTATGTAGTTGTAGTCGGAGCGCACCACCGCGGGGATGTCCATCGCGAATGCGAGCGCGCGGCGGAACACGGGGTCGTTCAGTGGGGTCCGCTTGAGGTTCATGACCAGCCAGGCGGTGTTGGCCGAGAGCATGTACGGAGCCTTGGGGTAGTACGTGGTGATCGGATAGCCGCCGATTCCGCCCACCAGCGATGCGATGCCGGGGAGGAAGTTGTTGCTAAGGTCGAGCTGGTCTTGGAGAAGGAGGCTGAGTGCGACGTTGTTGCTCTGGTTGGCAACGTCCACGATGTACTTGGGGGCCATCTTGAGGTTGAGCGCCTTGATGCCCCACCAGTTGGGATTGCGCTGCCATACCATCGTGGTCTGGTCATGAGCAAGGTATAGATAGGGGCCGCTCCCGATCGGGTTGGGATTGGTCCCGGTGATGATGTCGGTGAGCGACCGGCTCTGCCAGATGTGCTTGGGCAGAATCGGGTAAGTGTAGAGGAAGTTGGCCCACTCCTGATAGTTGGGCGTCGACTTGAAGGCCAGGGAGACGGTCGTGGTGTTGACCTCGGTGACGCTCTTGAGGTAGGTCCAGATGTTGTGGTAGGGAACAGCGGTGTACTGGCCGAGGTCGATCGTGTAGACGACATCAGCGGCGGTCAGCGGCTGGCCGTCGCTCCAGGCCAGTCCCGGCCGCAGGGTCAGGGTGTAGACGGTGGAACTGGTGAACGAGCCGCTCTTGGCGAGCCAGGGTGTGAACTGGTTGTTCAGAGGGTTGTAGAGGAAGAGCGTCTCGTAGAGGAGCCCGATCGTTCCGGTCGCGTAATTGCCGGTCACCATCGGATTCCAGTTCGAGGGCGGACCGTACTGGGTTCCGCTCGTGTACAAGGTCTGGCTGCGGGGGTAGTTCGCCGCCAGCGGAGTCTGCTGAGCACTGGCGCCGCCAGTGCTCAGCAGCGCCACAGCGGCGACGGCCACGGCGCCGACGCCGGCCCACCCGCGCCGCCGCTTGAATATTGACATAGCCCTCATTCCTCCTGTCCTACAGGCCGATTGGACGAACGGCTGTCGACGGAGCATGCCCTCAAGTTGCCGGCACGACGAACCGGCCGAAGGCGCTCACCCATCGAGCCTCGCACCGCGGCCGGGTACGCGCTCCGTTGGAATCACGCGCTGTGGCCCCCGTGGGAGCCGCCGTCTGATCTCGCCGCGCACCGAACGCCCGTCGGGTGTCACCTTGCCGCCCTTCGCGGAGTCGCCCGGGGGCGGCGGGGGCAGCCTGCGGCCTCCCCGGGCACGGGGACCCGCCTCGGTGACGCGGTCGAACAGCCCGACCGCGTGCGGGTGGAGCGCCACAACGAGCTGGCTTGCGGTCACGGGCTGATCGGACCGCACTCGAAGGCCGCGACCCGGGCCGAGGTGACGTGCCGTCTCAACGGTCTCTCCTGAGCCATTGACCAGGATGTCCAGCTCTCCGTCAGCGCAGCGGATCCGACCCGCCAGCCCCCGCGGGTCGTCGGCCCTGACGGGCCGCTCCACCCCGGCCAGCTCGGCGAGTGCCCACAGAGCCGCCAGGTGTCCTCAGGGTTGACGTCCGGAGACTGGGGGGCCAGGTGCTCGAGGGGGTAGGTGGACAGCACCACGGTGCCCATCCCCACCCGGTGGCGGAGAAGGACGGGCCGGCCCTGCTGGTCCACCGCGACCACCTCGGCGCCTGCTAGATCGACCGGCAGGTAGGCACGCGCGTGCTCGTTTCCGGCGACCCAGAGGCGTAGTTGGGTGCCCCGGCGCAGCGACCCGAGGGCCCTGCGGAAGTCGAGCACGACCTCGTCGACCTCGATGCGGTTGACAAGCCCGTAGCGAAGGCGATGGTGGACGTGGAACAGCGTGCGGTACCAATCCAACCGCGGCCCTCGGTGGTGGGCCGCGCCCCCGGAGAAGTACGAGGCGTAGACTGCGGCCCCATCCACGGCGAGGGTTCGCAGCTGGTCGGCGGCGGGAGCGGTCACCAGCTGCGCCGACGGGAAGAGGGCGAGTCGGTGGCCTCCACTGAGGCCGTCGCGCTCGCGGGCGAGCACCGGCGCGAGATCCGCCTTCCGCGCGGCGTTGTACGACTGGAAGAGGTTCGCGCGAATCTCGGCGCGGAGCGAGTCGGGCACGAAGGGGAGTACGGACTCGAAGTGTTCGGGCACCGCGATGGCCGCGGCGTAGCGCGCCGGCTCCCACCCCCGGCCATAGAGCTCGCGCGCGACGGCCGCACACCGACCCAGCTCCCGCAGCTGGGGTTTGGCACGGCCGGAGGCATCGGTGCGGCCGAAGTGCGTCTCGAAGGGATGGTGGCGGTAGGGTTCCTCGGACTGCAGGCCGTCGAAGTCGGTGTTGGTCCACGCGATCCACCCGCGCGCGCCCGCGAAGAAGGTTGTGTACAACACTCGCGGTAGTAAGCGGCGATGGCTGCGGCGGCGGCGGCCCCATCGGAGCTCGCCCCGAACTCTTCGGGCACGACCGGACGGTCGAACCCGCCAACGAGCTCCCGGGTGAAGGCGGCCGCCAGCGCTTGCCGCACCTCGTCATCGCTGGTCGGGTGGACGTGAGGTCCGAGCAAGTCCACCAGCGGGGCGAGCGAACGCAACGTGTAGCCGCAGTCTTGCCCGGTCACTTCGATGCCCCAGGCTCCGTCCCCGGCCGACACCGGCTTGGTGGACCCAGCCGCCCGCACGGCCTGAACGAGGAGCGCGGCCCAGGCGGCAACCACATCCACCTCGGCCTCCCCAGCATAGAGAGGCATCTGGTTCGACAGCAGGCAGCCCACAACGGCGGGGTGACGATCGAGGCGTTGGACCATCGCGCTGACGAACCAGGCCTGCTGGGCGACCATCCAGACCTCCCGGTAGAGGTCGCGCCCCCCTCGCCACCGTGGGTTCCAGCTCTCCCCCGACGTGTGCCCGACAATGAAGGTCGGGACCGTCCCCAACCGCGGCTCCGCCTGGACGTCGAGGAAGTCACTGAAGCGATAAAGTCGGTGGGGGTCGAGCGCGCGCGCCTCGGGAACGAACTCGGGCCAGAAGCAGAACGAGCGGGTGACAGTCAGTCCGTGCGCGGCCCGCGGTGCCAGCTCGGAGCGGACGAGGGCGGGATCGCAGCGCGACCAGATCCGAAGCCCCCCGCTCCGCGACCAGAAATTGGCCCCGACCCAGACCCCAAGGGGATTGGCCTGCGCCATCCGTGCGCCCCCGCGTCGGCGACTGACCGGGCTGGTTCGGTCCCCCCAACCCGCCGCGGGGTTGGCACCGCCCCGACCCAGGCGACGGCGCCAGTCTGGAACTTTATCGGTTCAGTGTCAAGCCTCGAGAGCCCCGGGAGACGGGGGTCCCTTCAGGTACCACCGATGGCCGGCCCTCACTCTCGGGGACCGCAACCGGTCGGCTGGCAGCGGGGGCGGCGGTCGGGTTCCGGCCGGGACGAGGGATGCGGGTCACGCGGCGGCGGGGGGACCGGTCGTGCCCCGCGGGGTCATCCGGCCTCGGGGCTGGCCCCGGCGGACCACCGGCCCACCGTCGACGAGGGTGAGGAGGGCACGGGCGGCGTCCGCGCCGTGGGCGGTGATGTCGCGGCTGACCGCGGACAGCGGAGGGTGGACCACCTTGCAGAGCAGGGAATCGTCCCAGGCGACGAGTGAGACCGCCCCCGGCACCGACAGTCCCATCTCGTGCGCAACGCTGAGCCCGGCCACGGCCAAGACGTCGTTGTCGTAGACGATCGCGGTCGGCGGCTGCGGCCGGGTGAGGAGGTCGCGGGTCGCCTGGGCGCCGTTCTCGGGCGTGTAGTCGGTGGAGAGCAGGGTAGGGGGCAGCCCCAGCTCCGCCATGGTCCGCTGGTAGGCGACGGTGCGGACCTCGGTGTGGAGGAGGCCGGGCACGCCGCCGACGCGGGCGATCCATCGGTGCCCCAGTCGGGCAAGGTAGCGGACCGCGTCGACCACCGCCCCGTCGTCGTCGCTCCAGACCGCCGAGAGGCCACCCGTCCCCTCGGGTCCGCCGACCACCACCGCCGGAAGCCCGAGCCGCTCCACCTGGTCCACCCGCGGATCGTCCACCCGCAGGTCGACGAGGATCACGCCGTCCACCCGTCGCTCCGCCCACCACCGCCGGTAGATGGCCAGCTCCTGCTCGATGTCGACGACGACCTGGAGCAGCAGGCCGATCCCCGCGGACGCGACCTCGGCCTCGATGCCGGCGATCAGTTCCATGAAGAACGTCTCGAAGGCCAGGGTCTGCGCCGGCCGGGCCAGGACGAGCCCACAGACGCCGACCCGAGCCTGGGTGAGCGCGCGCGCGGCGCTGTGCGGGTACCAGCCAAGCTCCTCGGCCAGATCGAGGATGCGCCGCCGGGTATCGGCCGACACGCCGGGCCGGTTGTTGAGGGCGTAGGAGACGGCACCCTTCGAGACCCCCGCCCGGTGGGCGATGTCGGCGATGGTTACCCGGCCCCCGCCGCGAGCCGGCTCAGCCACCTGATCCCCCATCCGTCGTCGGGACGGCCCAGCCCACGCCGGCCACGGTATCAAGGCCGCGCCGTGTCGGTGTGAACCGCTTCAGTCTCGATGGGGATCTCGGGCCACCGGGTCACCCCGCCGGCGGCCGGCCCCCTCGAGATCGAGGAGGAATCGCTTACGGTCGAGGCCGCCGGCGTAGCCGCCCAGCCCGCCCCCGGTCCGGACGACCCGATGGCACGGGATCACGATGGCGATCGGGTTGCCGGCCAGGGCATTGCCCGCCGCCCGCGCCGCGCCCCCGGCCCCGGCGGCCGCCGCCACCGCGGCGTAGGTTCGCACCTGCCCGTAGGCGATCGCCGCCGTGCTCCCCAGCACCCGGGCGGCGAAGCCGCGGATGAGCTGCCAGTCGCAGGGCAGGTCGAACCGCTGGCGGCGGCCGCGGGCGTAGGCGTCGAGCTGGCGGCGAACCTCGGCGAGCTGGGTGGGGATCTCCATGAGGTTGGGCGAGAGCTGACCGGCCAGCTCGGCCAGGATCGGCTCCACTCCGGCGTCCACGTAGGCGAGGCGGACGAGCCCGGCCCGGGTTCGGGCCGCGAGCAGCCGGCCCACGGGGGTTTCGAAGCTCTGGTAGGCGACCTCCACCGCTCCGGACGCCTCCGCTGCTTGCCGCCAGCGGGCGTCGAGGCCGGGCGGAACACGGCGGGGCAGCCGGCGGACCGCAGCCGCGAGGTCCTGGGGGTCTCGGTTCATTCGCCGATCTCCTGGCGAAGGCGCCGGAGCGCCAGGTGGACGTTCTGCCGCGCCGCCGCCGACGAGGTGCCGGTGGCGGCCGCGATCGCCGCATAGGAGAGGTCGCCCACCACCCGAAGGGTGAGGGCGGTCCGCTGGCGGGGTGGCAGGGCCCGGACCCGGGCCCACAGCGCCTCGTCTGCCAGCTCGGCCGGGGGTGCACCTGCGGCCAGCCGGGCCCGCGCCGTCCGCTCCTCCGCCTCCATCTGTCGATGGAGCCGGCTGCGACGTCGGTGGTGATCCACCACCTTGCGGGCCGCGATCGTGAGGATCCAACCGCGCAGGTTGCGATGGTCGCGGAGGCGCGGATAGCCGCGCAGGGCGGCGAGGAAGGTCTCCTGGAAGCAGTCCTCGGCCCCCTGGGCACCCACGGCTGCCACCAGGAAGCGGTAGACGGCCGCCCGGTGGGCGGCGTAGAAGCGGGGGAACGGCACGGCCTCCATCACATGGGGGAACGCTGGGCCGGCGGCCGGCGTGAGGTCCGCGGCCACCCGGCGGAGTCGCCCCTCAGCGCCGCCCGCGCACCCAGACCGTGACCGCGCCCGACGTGTAGGCGAGCCGGTACGACCGGTGGAGGACGGGCTTGATCGAGGGCCAATACGCAAGACCGGTGGCGTCGGCGAGGATGACCCGGGGACGCCCCTGTTCGACCCTGCGGATCACGGCGGCCGCTCCCAGCCAGTATTCGTTCATGTAGACCGTCGGCGTGATCAGCTGCGGCCGCAGCGGGACGAGCAGGTCGGCCCACGCGTCGGTGGACCAGATCACGGAGCTCGAGCCCGCGTAGCCGTGGGCGCGCAACCACCGCGCCGCGACCACCATGGCGGCGCTGGGTGCGCCGAACCCCACCCGGTAGCTGGCGGGGGCCACGGCGCCCGTGGCCCGACCGATGAAGGACTGGTAGTAGTGCCCGGTGAGCGCTAGCGAGTAGAAGGCGCCGGGCGGGCTGAGCAGCGACCAACCGATGCCGAGCGGCAGCAGCACGGCCACCCCGAGGAGGAGCTGGCCCGCCCGCGTGACCGCCTGCCGCCCCGCTGGCCACCGGAGGCGGAGCCGCAGGGGAACGCTGGCGAGCAGGATCGCAAGGGGCGCGACCGTCGGCAGCCCGAGGTGGGGGTAGGGGCGGTTCGGCAGCGTCGCAACGATCAGCGCCGCCCCCGCCCAGAGCCAGATCAGCAGACGCCAGCGGTCCATCCGTCGGGCGGCGACGGCCCCCGCAAGCAGGGCCAGGACCTCGACCGCCCGGACCCCGACATTCGCGAGCGTCGGCGCAAGTGAGGCACCCGCGTACCCGCTGTAGGTGGTGACCAGCAGGAAGACGAGGCGGCGCGGCCCAACCCAGATGGCGTAGGGGGCGAGGGCGGCTGCCACCAACACCGTGATCGTGCCGAGGAGGACGGCGACACGTGACGACCCGCCCCGGCCGCGGCGGACCACGAGCCAAAGCGCGCCGGCGGCGATGACGTCGAGAGCGGTCTGCTGGAAGAGCGCCGCTGCGGCGAAGCAGACCCCCGCCCCCACGGTCCACCCAAGCCAGGCCCGCGCTGGCGCGTCGTCGGCCCGCAGGAGGGCGAGGATCCCGAGCGCCGAGGGCCCGACGAGGAAGTTCTCGGGGAGCGCGAGGTCGCCGTTGAGCAGCGGCGTACCCAGCAAGAGAGCGGCGACCGCCGCCCCGATGCCGGCCCGGACCGGACCCATGGGGCGTCGCAGGATCGCGTACACGGCGGCGACCGCCACCAGACCCGAGAGCCAGGACGCGCAGTGGAGGGCTGCCTCCGAGGGCCCGAACAGGGTGAGGATGAGGCCGTACGTCCAGAACAGCAGGGGCGGCTTGTTGTTCCAGACCGACCCGTAGAGGGTGTGGCCGTGCATGGCCAGCCAGGCCGTGACCGCGTAGCCCGCTTCGTCGGTGTACCAGTGCGGCTCCAGCAGCGTCGGCACCCGCAGGAGCGTGAAGACGATGACGGGAACCGTCCAGGCAACCCATCCCGGGACTCGAGCGGCCACCCGGCTCCGTCCGGAGGTGGCTACGGCGCCGAACTCAGCCGGGGGAGCCGCCATTGGGTTCGGTCGGATGGTGTGCACTGCCCCCCATCGTGCCCCTCGCGCCGCGGGGCCCACCGAGATGGTAGCAGCGGGCCAACAGAACCGCCCCCTAGAGGGCGCGATCGGCCTGAATCCGGTAGACGACCCCCCGGCCCCAGTCAAGTACGAGGAGCGCCCCCCTCGGATCCACCACCACCGCGATCGGGTGGGAGAGCCCCTGGGCGAAAACGCTGACGTCCGAGATCGGCGCGGTCCCGTCGCGTCCAAGCACGACGCGCACGACCCGACGCCCCGGACCGGCGGTGGAGTGGGCCAGGCCCCACTCCGCCACAAACAGGTTGCCCCGATAGCCGGGCGGGAAGCTGCGCCCGGCGTAGAAGGTCATCCCCGCGGCCCCGGCGTGGGGACCGAGATAGGCCGCTGGGGCGGTGACCCCGCGGCAGCCCCCCTGCATGACGAGCAGCCGGGCATCGGGCCAGCACCGTGGCCAGCCGTACCACCCCCCCTGGAGCACGCGAACCACCATGTCGGCGGGCTCCGGATCCGTCGCCGAGCCCATGTTGAGCTGACCGTCGACGCTGGCGTAGAGCCGATCGGTGCTCGGCTGGATCGCCAGGCCGGCTGCGTCCCCCAACCCGTTCGCGACGACGCCGAGGTCGCGACCGGACGGCAGGACGGACAGGATGGTGCCGGCGTACGGGCTCGGCTCGCGGCAGGCGTTGCAGGTCGAGCCGCTGCCCAGGTAGAGGCGCCCGCCCCGGCCTGGCAGGATGGCGTTCTGCTGGTGCAGGCCATGGGGCAGGCCCGAGAGGATCACCCGACGCCGACCGGCCCGCCCGCCGATCAGCTGGACCCCGTCGACCTGCCCCGTCGCCGACACGTAGAGGGTGTGGCCCACCCAGGTGAGCCCCCGCGGATCGGCGAACCCCGTGGCAAACGGTCGGGGTCGGTCGCTGCCGGGGGGGACCACGACCACGGCACCGGAGGCCTCGGCGACGTACAGCGCCTCGCCGGGTCCGAACGCCATCGCGGTGGGGTGCACAAGCCCGCGACCGTACACCTGGGCCTGGAATCCCGGAGGCACCTGGACGTCCCGGGCGGGAGGGAAGGGAAGGGCCGCCCCGGCGGGGGAGACCAGGGTCGTCCGCCTGGGGGGCGGCCCGAGGCCGCGCCCCTGGTTGGTCGGCGCAGCGGCGCACCCGGTCACCACGAGGGCCAGCGCCCCCCAAGCCAGCACGCGCGGCCGGGTCCGCCCCGCCCGCGGCACGGGGACGGGACGCCGCCGCAGCCGCAGCCCCATCAGCCGGTGCAACGCGAGGGGCCGGGAACGGTTACGACCCCGGCTCCCGGGCGGCCCGCGCTACCGTGGGCGGGGCAACGGTCGAGGGAGGGGGGAGATGGAGCCGGTGGCGGTCGCGGTGACAGACCTCGACGGCACCGTCCACCGGGCGAGGTGGCGCGGCGGCCCCGAGCAGCGCTGCGGCCCGTGGACGGTGCTGGCCCGGATCAGCGCCGACGTCAACGGCGGTCGGCTCGAGTGGGGGCTCGTGGCGGCCCGACCCCGGCGCGCCGAACGGGTCTCGGTCCGTCTCGCGGGTCACCAGCTCGGCGCTCGAACCGTGCACCGGGAGGGTTGGCAGTCCTGGTCGCCGACCGGCCCCCGGCTCGAGCGGCGCCCGGCGCGCTGCCCGGCCTGGGCGGCCCGCTCGATCGACGGGGGCGCAGCCCGGCCGCGGGGATGGTCGGAGTCGGTGGCGGTGGTCGGCGGCCCGGACGGGGCGGTAGCGGTCGGCTTCCTCTCGGCCGCGCGGGCCTTCGGGCGGATCGGCCCCGCCTCCCCAGCGGGCTGGGGCCTCGCGTGCCGGGCGGAGCTGGACGGGATCGCCGTCGGGCCGTCCCCGCGTCCGCTGGACGCGCTCGGCTGGACGAGGGGCGAAACTGTCGGGGCAGCCCTTGCCGCCTACGCCGACGCCGTCGCGCGCGAGGCAGGGGCCCGCGCGCAGGCGCCCGCGGTCACCGGGTGGTGCTCCTGGTACGCGCACGGCCCCGACGTCACGGCCGGGCTCATCCGGCGGACGGTGGGGGTCCTTCAGGACTGGCGCGACTGCCTGCGGATCCTCCAGCTCGACGACGGGATCCAGGCCGCCGTGGGCGACTGGCTGGAGACCGGCGCGCAGGTCGGCGCCCCACTACCAGCCCTGCTGGAGCTGATCCGGGCCGGGGGATTCACCCCGGGGCTCTGGCTCGCGCCCTTCGCGGCCGCCAGACACTCCCGGCTCGCGCGCGAGCACCCGACCTGGCTGCTGCGGGGGCGAACCGGTGCCCCGGCGGTCTGCATGCCCTGGATGGATGACGCGGCCGCGCTCGACCTGTCCCAGCCGGCCGCCGTGGAGCACGTTCGCCTGACCGCGGCGCGGCTGCGAACGCTGGGGGCAGGCTACGTCAAGGCCGACTTCTGCTTCGCGGGCGCGGTGGCGGGGCGTCGCAACCCCGCCTGGACCCGGGCGGCGGCCCTGCGAGCTGGCCTCGAGGCCCTCCGCGCCGGACTGGGCCACGACGTCCACCTGGCGGTCTGCGGCTGCCCCTGGCTGACGGCAGTCGGGGTGGCCGACAGCTGCCGGGTGGCCGCCGACGTCGATCGCCGCTGGCGACCGCGGGGCGACCGGACCGTCCCCGTCCCGCAAGGAGGCTCGGCCCCCGCGGCGCGAAACGCCGTCGTCGGGAGCCTCCGCCGGGCGTGGATGCACCGTCGGCTGTGGGCGAACGACCCCGACTGCTGGCTGCGGGCCGGGCTCCCGGCCCCGGTCCGCGACACCCTCGGCGAGGTGGCGGCAACCGCCGGCGCGGTCCTCATGCTCTCCGACCCGGCGGAGCGGCTTGCCGACGCGGATCACGAGGCCACCCTGGGGACGCTGGCGCGCCTGGCCCGGTTGGACGGCCCCCTCGTCCCTGCGTGGGGGACGGCGGGGGGCCACCTGCGCTTCCAGCGCACCGGAGGGGGCGGGGCGTTGGCGCTGACGGTCGATCTCCGAAGGGGCGGCTCGCGGGTCGAGGGTGCCCAGGGCCAGGCCGGGCCGCCGGGCGGTGGGCGCGGCTGAAGGGTCCGACGCCCGCGAAGGGGCTGCGACGGGATCGTTTTGGCCGGGGGGCGGGGGGGAGACTACCCTGTCCAGCGTGGACTACGCCGCTTGGCCCACGGCGTTCCGTGGGCTCCTCCAGGAGGGGGAGGTGGTGGTCGCGGCCGCCGCCGTTCGGATCACCGGCACCGCCTCGAACTCGCTGGCCTGGGGCCGGCCGGCGGGCGGGCCGGCCCGCGGAATCGTCGACCCCTGCGAGCGGGATGCCCGCGAGGGCACCGCCGGCACCCTGGCCGCAGCGTACCCGAGCTGCCGGGGACTCCCGGGGACCTGGCTCCTGGCGGTGACGAACCAGCGACTCGCCGTCTGGTACCCGAGCGTCGGCCCCCGCAAGGAGCTGGTCTGGTCAGTCCCCGCCAGCGCCCTCGCCGATGCGTCGCTGGCCGGGCGCCATCACCTCCTGGTGACCACCATCCGCCTTCGCTTCACCGACGGCTCGTCGATCCGCCTGAACTGCCTGGGCCACCGCGAGTTCCTCATGCGACTGGCCGCGCACCGGGCCACCATCGGGACCTCGAGCCCGACGGCCTCCGGGCCCCACGCCGCCGCCGGCTGACCGCCAGCAGGCCCGGCGCCCGTGGCCCCGGCAGACCCTTCAGTCGGTCGGCGCTGCCGTACCATGGGCGGCACAACTGAAGAAGAGCCGCCCGGGCAAATGGGAATCCGGTGCAGGGCCGCCGCGAACGCCGCGACCCGATTCCGGAGCTGTCGCGCAACTGTGAGCGGGGAGCTCGGACCGAGCGCCACTGGGACCGTGGTCCCGGGAAGGCGGTCCGCCAGCTGAGAGCCGCAAGCCAGGAGACCGGCCCGGGCGGTCCGCTGCACCCCCGCGCGCAACGGGTGGGTCGGGCCTCCGGTGGCGGACCGCCCTCGGCGCGGGGACCACCGGGAGGACCCGTCATGCGCCCGAAGCTTGGTGCCAGCGCGACTCTGGCTCCCCTCGCCCTCGCCGCGGCGGCTGGACTCGCCGGCTGCGGTGGCCCCGCCCCCGGCCCCCACCGAGCCGCCAGCTGTGCCGCGGCCACGGCGGCTCACGTCACGGTTGTGGTCGAGCCCACGCGCCGGGTCGTGCTCACTCGCTGCGTCGCCATCCCCTCAGGAGGGCTGGGAGCGGTGGCCGTGATGCGCCGGAGCGGGGTCGAGATGGCGCTGCAGCACTACAGCTTCGGCGACGCCGTCTGCCAGGTCGATCGTGTCCCCGCCGCGTACTCCCAGTGCCTGGCCTCGGGCCAGCCCTACTGGGCCCTCTTCGTCGCGCCCGCCCACGGGCGCTTCGCGCCGGCCGCCACCGGCATCTCCGGGATCCACGTCAAGGCCGGGGAGGTGCTCGGCTGGCACTACGTTCCGGCCCGGGGGCCGGCGACCGCGCCGCCGCTCCCCCGCGGCCGGTGACGGGGCGCGCGGCGCCCGACGCCCGAGCGCTGGCCCTGTGGGTGGCGGCGGTGGTCACCATCGCCCTGGCCAGCGACGACCCCGCCGCCCGCGCCGTCTGCCTCGCCTCCGCGCTCCTGCTCCTCCTCCGCCGTCGCCGCGGCGACGCCCGGCTGCGCCCGCTGTTCACGCTGGTGGCGGTCGCGGCCGTTGCCAGCGTCGTCCTGAACACCCTCCTCAGCCACACCGGCGCCACCGTCCTGATCGGGATTCCCGGCTGGCTCCCGGGCGTCGGCGGGCCCCTCACCCTCGAAGCCGTCCTCTTCGGAGTCGACATCGCACTCGGGCTGGCCGCCTGCTGCATGGCGGCGGCGACCCTGGCTCAGCTCACGGAGCCGGAGGCGCTGGCCGGGGCGCTCCCCGGACCGCTGCGCCAGACGGGGGCCGCCCTCGGCGCGGCGCTCACCCTCGCGCCCCGGCTGGCGGCTGGGGTTCGGACCGTGCGGGAGGCGCAGGCGATGCGGGGCTGGCGCCCCCGGGGGGTGCGGTCGTGGGCGGCGGTGGTGGTGCCGGCGGTCCTGACCGCCGTCGAGGGCTCCCTCCAGCTGGCCGAGGCGATGGAGGCCCGAGGGTACGGACCGGGGCGGCGCACCCGCTACCGCCCGAGTCGGACCGGGCCAGCCGACGCCCTCCTCGGGGGCACCGGCGTGCTGGCGATCGGCCTCTTCGTCGCCGCCGTGATCGGCGGCGGCGCGCCCACCTGGTATCCCTACCCGGTCCCGACCGTCCCCCACGCCTCCCCGCTCGCGTACGCCGCGTGCGCCCTCCTGCTGCTCCCGGCCCTGATCGGATGACCGCCCCCGACTTCGCCGCCAGCCTGGAGCGGTTCAGCTACTGGTACCCCGGCGGCGCCCGTGCCGCCCTCGAGGAGGTGAGCCTCGCGATCGGGGGCGGGACAATGGTCATCCGGGGCGACTCCGGCTCGGGCAAGTCCACGCTCCTGCGCACCCTCAACGGACTTGTTCCCCACTTCCATGGCGGCCGAGCCCGCGGCCGGATCACCGTTGACGGCCGCGACGCCCTCCGCACCCCGACCCGGGTGCTGGCGGGGGCGGTCGGGATGGTGTTTCAGGAGCCGGAGTCGCAGGTCGTGCTCCCCGGGGTCGCGGCCGACATCGCCTTCGGGCTCGAGAACCGGGGCCTCCCGTCCGCCACCATCGGCGCCCGGGTGGAGAGGGCGCTCGACGCCCTCGGCATCGCCCACCTGCGGGACCGGCGGGTGGCGACCCTCTCCGGCGGGGAACGGCAGCGGGTCGCCCTCGCCGGCGTCCTGGCGCTGGAGCCGAGGGCGGTGGTCCTCGACGAGCCGACCGCGCAGCTCGACGCCACCGGCGCCGGGGCGCTGGCGGCAGCGCTCCGGGCGTGCTGCGCGCGGGGGACGGCGGTGATCGTCGCGGAGCATCGGCCGGAGCGGCTCGGGCTGCGCGACGCCGCGACGGTCTGGCTCGCCGAGGGGCGGACGGGCCCGGCCGCGGCCCCCGCTTCCGGCGCCGGCCGAGGGCGTGGCGAGGGGCGGGCGGGCGGCGGGGCGATGCGGTTCGCCACCGAGGGCCTGGCGGTCGGGCACGATCGGGTCATCCTCGAGACCGGCCCCCTGGCGGCGTGCGGCGGGGAGATCGTCTGCTGCACCGGGCCCAATGGCAGCGGCAAGACCAGCCTGCTGCGGACGATCGCCGGCCTCCTCCCGCCCCAGGCCGGCACGGTGTGCCGCGCCCCCGGGCGCACCGCCTACCTGCCCCAGGACCCAGGGGCTCTGCTCCACCTGCCCACGGTCCGGGCCGAGCTGCTCCAGACCCAGCGCTGGCTCGGACGTGCGATCCCCGTCGAGCCGCTGCTCGACGAGCTCGGCCTCGCCGAGCTGGCCGATCGCGACCCGCGCGACCTCAGCGTCGGCGAGCGCCAGCGGACCGCCCTGGCCGCCGTGCTCGCCGGCGATCCGGAGCTGGTCCTCCTCGACGAGCCCACGCGAGGAATGGACGGCCGAGCCCGGCTCGCGCTCGGCCGAGTGCTCCAGCGCCTCGCCGCCGCCGGGGTCGGGGTCGTGGTCGCGACCCACGACCCCGGGCTGATCGACGGGCTGGCGAACCGGTGGATCCGGCTCGGGGACGGGCGGGCCGAGGTGGCGGGGACGCCATGACCCTGGCGCTGACCTCGGTGGCGGGGCTGGCCCTGTTCCTGTGGCCGTTCACCGGTCTCGGGCTCCCCTCGGAGACCCCCGCCCTGGCGGTTGCCGGCGGTGCGATCCTCGCCCTGCTCCTCGTGGAGGCGGCCCAGCGGCGGCTGGACAGCCGTCGGCTGGCCCTTCTCGTGTCGATCAGCACCATCGACGCCGGGCTCCGGGCCGCCCTGGTCACCGGCATCGGCGGCTTCAGCCCCACCTTCCTCGGCGTCCTGTGCGGCGGCTACGCGCTGGGCCCGAGCTTCGGCTTCGCCTGCGGCGGCCTGTCGCTGCTCGTCTCGGCGGTCGTGACCGGCGGGGTCGGACCCTGGCTCCCATACCAGATGCTGGCCGCCGGCTGGGTCGGGGCCGCGGCCGGCTTGGCCGGCCGGTCCCGCCGGCGGGCACGGCCAGGCCGGGCCGACCTCGTGATCCTCGCCGCCGTCGGGGCGGTGTGCGGCCTGGGATTCGGGGTTCTCATGGACGTGTGGAATTGGACCTTCTTCCGCGCCGCGCCGCAGCTGGGCTGGAGCCCCGGCCTGGCCCCGGCGACCGCGGCGCTCCACTTTCTCCGCTACTATCTGGCGACCTCGCTCGCCTACGACAGCCTGCGGGCCGCGGGCAACATCCTGATGGTGGCGGCCGTCGGGCTGCCGGTCCTGGTCGGGCTGCGCCGGGTCGCGGCCCGCTTCAGCGTGACCCTGGAGGCGGGCACCGCGACAGCGGGCGCGGCGGGATCGAGCGGGAGCCGTCCCGAAGGTTGAGGCGGGGGCGCGCCAAGGCTCGGCCGGGGCCACACCGCCACGGTCCCCGGCGCCATCGTCCTGGGCATGGCGACGGGTCTGCCTTCGCTCCCACGGGCCGGTGTACGGCCCCCCCGGCCGGCGGGTTCGCGGGCCGCGTGGCGACGCGGTGCCCCCGCTGCGAGGGGGCGATGGTCCCCGGGCACGCCCACTACCGCCGTCCTCGCCGCGGGACCCGCGACGCCTGCTCGATGTGACCGGGCGTCCGCGTCCCGCCGACCGGGTCAGCCGAGCGCGGTTGCCAGATCCGCGTCCGGCGGGTGGACGACCCGGCCACCCAGGACGGTGAGGACGACCGTCGGCTCGGTGCTCGGGCCCGGTCGGGCCGCCAGGGGATCGCGGTCGAGCACGACCAGGTCGGCCAGCTTGCCCGGGGCGATCGAGCCGAGCCGGTCCTCGCGGCGCAGGGCCCGGGCGGCCTCGAGCGTGTGGGCGTGGAGCGCCTCAGCCGGGGTGAGCGCCTGGTCCGCACCGATCGGACGGCCGCCCCGCGTGCGACGCCGGATCGCGTGGGCGATGGTCTCGAGCGGGCGGTACGAGGCGACGTCGGAGTCGCTGCTGAGGACCACCCGCACCCCGGCCTGCAGCTCGTCTCGGAGCGGGATCAGGCGATCGGCGCGAGCGCCCAGCCGCCCGTGAAAGGCGTCACCCGAGTCGTGGAGGTACGTCGGCTGGTTCACGGTCGTGAGGCCGAGGCGCGCCATCCGCTCGATCTGGTCCGGTCGCGGCCCCCCCGCATGCTCCAGGCGGTGGCGGGGGTCGGGGCGGGGGTCTGCGACCATCGCCGTCTCGATGGCGTCGAGGACCAGGTCGATCGCCCGATCGCCCTGAGCGTGCACCCCGATCTGCCAGCCGAGCCGATGGGCGCGTCCGATCAGCGCCCGGAGCTCCTCGGGCTCCCAGTAGAGGACGCCCGGAAACTCCCCGGCGACCCCGTATGGGGCGGAGAAGGCCGCCGTGCCGCCGATGAGCGAGCCGTCGGCGTAAACCTTCAACGCCCCGATCCAGAGGATGTCGTCGCCGAACGGCCCGGCCAGGCCGAGGCGGGCGTAGCCCTCGAGCTGGTGGGAGAGGGGCATGCAGGCGGTGCGGACGAGGAGGCGTCCCTGGCGGCGCGCCTCGCGATAGGCGGCCAGCTCGCGACGGGTCACCTGCGCGTCGCACACCGTGGTCAGGCCGACGGCCAGGAAGGCGCGCCCCGCTCGCTCCACCGCGTCGACGAGCTCAGCCAGCGGCGCCGCGGTGTGGAAGTTCGGGCCGTGGCCCCCGATGTCGACCGCGACCGGCAGCACCAGACGCATGGCGGCGTCCTGGCACCACCCAGAGACCCGACCATCCGGATCCCGCGCGAATCGTCCGCCCTTGGGGTCGGGAGCGTGATCGGGAACCCCTCGCCGCCGGAGCACAAACGAGTTCACGAGGACGGAGTGGCCGGAGACGTGGGAGACGGCGACCGGATGGCGCGCCGTCGCCCGGTCGAGGTCCCAGCGGGTTGGCGGCGTCGGGTCGGGAAAGCTGGCCGGATCGAAGCCAGAGGCGCGGATCCAGGCCCCGGGAGGGGTTTCCGCCGACGCCTCGGCGATCGCCGCCACCAGGGCCGCGGTCGAGCCGACGCCCGGTGCGCGCACGTCGAGCCCGGCCAGGGATTCGCCGGTCGCGAGGAAGTGGTTGTGGGCGTCGATCAGACCGGGGATGAGCGCGCAGCCGCCGAGATCGACCGTGGCCGCGCCGGGCACGGCCCGTTGGCAGGCGCCGCGGCTGCCGACGGCGACGATCCCGTCGCCACGGATCGCGACCGCCTCCGCCCGGACGGGGGCGGGCTCCATCGTGTGGATGACGCCGTTCGTGAAGATCCAGCCAGCGGGGTCCGTCATCGCCCTCTCCCTTGGAGCGCCCGGTTCCGGTTGGGATCGCCGCGGCGCCCCGGGCGCGCCGCCGGCGGTCAGAGCAGCAGGTACCGCCGGCTGAGCGGAACCGCGGCGACCGGTTGCGATCGCAGGCGGCGGCCGTCGACCCGGACCGTCCCGTCGACCGGGTCGACGGGGATGCGCAGCGGGACCTGCCCGTCGACGAGATCGGGCCGGGTGCGGACGCGGGTGCCGGCCACCGCCACGAACCGCCGGCGGCTCGCCAGCCGTTCGGGCAGGCCGGCGGCGAGCGCCGCCGCCGACACGAACGTCGTCGCCAGCGACGCCGGAGCGTGCCCGACGGCCCCCCAGTGGGGACCGAAGCGACGCGGCTCGGCGCCCTCGACGGTGGCGTTCCCCTCGCCGGAGGCCGCCCACGTCGGATGGCCGGCTTTGAGCACCAGCTCGGGGCGGACGCCGAAGTGGCTCGGCCGCCAGAGGACGATGTCGGCGAGGCGTCCGGGCGCAAGCGATCCCACCTCGTCGGCGATCCCCTGGGCCCGTGCGGGGTTGACCGTGTACTTGGCCAGGTAGTGGAGGACACGGGCGTTGTCGTCCCCGCCGGATCCGGCGGCTGCCGGTGGCCGCCCGGCGGTCCCCGGCAGCGGCCGGCTGGGGGGCCAACCGGCCCCGCTGGCGGTGCCGCGCCAGCGCTTCATCGCGTCGGCGAGCTGCCACGTCCGCCGGATGGTCTCGCCGATCCGACCCATCCCCTGGGCGTCGCTGTTGATGATCGCAATCGCCCCGAGCTCGTGGAGCGGACCCTCCGCCTCCAGCGACCCCCGGTGGACCCGCTCGCGTGCGGCCGCGACGTCCTCGGGGCTGTCGAGCGATCCCCCGTGGACCAAGACGATCATGGCGGCGTGCTCGGCCGCGGTGGCGGGACCCCAGGGGAGCGTGGGAGTCGTCGACGAGCACACGACGTTGGGCTCACCGGCGATCCCGATCAGGTCGGGGATGTGGCCGCCGCCGGCCCCCTCGACGTGGTAGGCATGGACCGCCCGTCCGGCGATGGCGGCCAGGGTCTCGGGGAGCTCGCCGGACTCGTTGAGCCCATCGGTGTGGAGGCAGACCGCGATGTCGTGGGCGTCGGCGACCGTGAGCGCGGCGTCGATGACCTCTGGGTATGCGCCCCAGTCCTCGTGGACCTTGAGCCCGCAGGCCCCCGCCTCGATCAGGGCCTCGAGCGGCGCCCGGGCGTCGGTGCGGGCGCTCGCTTGGAGGCCGAGATTGACCGGGAGCCCCTCGAACGCCAGGTAGGTCCGCTCCATCATCGCGGGGGGCTCCTCGAACCCGGCCGTGATGCAGGTGGTGATGCCGGCGGCGAGCGCCACCGGCACGAGGCGGGGGGTGATGAGGTGGACGTGGCTGTCGACGCCGCCGGCGGTGGCGAGGAGACCGTAGGCGTTGATCGGCACGGTGTGCGGGCCGACGACGAGGTCGACGGCGTCGGAGATGGCGGGGCTGCCGGCGCGGCCGATCCCGACGATCCGCCCGTCCTTGATGCCGAGGTTCGTCTTGACCACCCCCAGCAGCGGGTCGACCACCACCACCCCGGCGAGAAGCGCGTCCAGCTGGCTTGCGGGCGTGGCCGCGTCGTCCTGCGCCTGGCGTGAGCGCAGGTTCTTCGCATAGCCCCAGATCGGCTCGTCGCCGTACCCGAGGTGGTCGGCCTCGATTCGGATCCACAGATCCGTGTCCGCCAGCCGGAGGCGGTCGCCGGTGGTGGGTCCGTAGCGCCCGACGTACTCAGCGCGGCTGAGCCGCATCGCCAGTTCCGCCCTGCGGCCGGCTCGGGGCAGCGCGCTCGCCCGGGGCATCCCCGTGCCGCCCCCCGAACCGGGCGAGCTCGACCTCGCGCGACTCGCCCGGCGCCCAGTGGAGCGAGCTGCCAGCGGGGATGTCCAGGTGATAGCCGCGCGCCTGCGGGCGGTCGAACACCAGATGGGTATTGGCCCGCCAGAACGGGAGGTGGGAGGAGACCCGAATCGGCCGGTCCGAGGTGTTGCGGACCAGGAGCCGGCGGCGGGGCCGGTTCGGGCTGAGCTCGATCGCGCCCTCGGCGAGGGCAACGGCCCCGAGCCGCCCATCGCCGCGGGCCGTGGACGGCCACGGGCTGCGCAGCACGATCAGCCGCGAGCCCTCGGCGAGGACCACCTCGAGCCTGATCTCCGTGACCAGGTCGGCGACACCGTCCATGAGCTGGTCGGGCGCGACCGCGCCCCGGCCAGCTGCACGGACCGCCTCGAAGGAGTCGCCGCGGCGCGCCGCCAGGTGCATGACGTCGCAGGCGAGCGCCACCGCCTCGGGCGCGCTGAGCGGCAGGCCGAGGGTGAGGTGGCGGCGGGCCAATTCGGCCGCCACGAACACCAGGAGGCGATCGTCCTCGGTCGGGGTCAGGTACACCGTGGAGTCATCCAGCCGCCTGGACCGTCGGGGGCGGGCCGGCGACCCACGCGTCGCCTGCCGCCGTGACGACGGGGATGATACCCGCGGGCCCCACGACGGGTCCGCTGCCACCGGCCGAGCCGCTCCATCCGGCGCCAGGAGTCAGCGGTCCCGGGACGGGCGGTGCCGGACGAGAGGCGGAGCCGATTCCGGTCCCGGACTCGGCTGCCCCCCTCGCCGCCGCGCGGAGGACAGCGGCGGGCCTGGCGTCGCAGGGACCGACTCGACGAGTCGGCCGGTGCGCGGCGGGGTCGGCGCGCCGGCCCCGCCGCCGGCCCCCGATGGGCAAAGATGGCGGGCGGATGACCGTCCATCGCCGCCCAGGGCTGCGCCCGGGGACGGTGCGCAGGAGGATTGCCGATGGCGAGTGGCCCCACGGACGTCGCGGCGGGCCTGCCCACCGGCCAGACGGTCCGAGCGCCCGAGCCGCCGTCGACGGCGGGCCCGGCCGGATCGGCCGCCACGGCGCCGGCC
>DAHUZI010000137.1 GCA_027306595.1 Candidatus Dormiibacterota bacterium
CGCCGCGGCAGCGTAGTGCGTGCGGGCTCCGGCAGCCTGGTGGCGGCTCGGCGCGTCGCCGAACTCCGCGAGCACCCGCGCGCCCAGGCCCCCGCCGCGTCCGGGCAGCCCACGCAGGATCTGGGCGTCCGGGTGGTGCGCACAACGGGTCGCCAGCTCCGCCGCCAGGGCGCCGATTGGGGCCGTGATCGTGCACACGATGTGCGCCGTCGCCTGCACCGCCGCCCCGTCGGGACGGGTCACCTCCGGCGGGGGCCGCCAGCTGCGGCGCCTGCAGGGCGGCGTGGTTCTGGACGGCGCGTGCCGCCACGTTCCGCTGACGCCCGGCTCGCTCCACGAGGCTCCGCAGCTGCGCCACGGTGGGGCGACGGCGCGCCGCCGGCAAGTTGATCTCGTGCAGCATCCAGCCGGCGGCCGCCAGCGCCCGGGCCACCCGGCTCGGCACCGCCGCGGTCCCGACCACCACGTCCACCGGCGCGACCGTCTGCGCCGGGCCCAGCGCGCGGGTCTCGGCCCCGCCGGCCATGGGGTCGGGGACGCGCCGCGCCCCGAGCAGCCGGCCCTCGACGACCACGACGGCGCCGTCGTGGTCGTCCCCCGCCCAGTCCAGTCCCAGGAAGATCCTCCGCAGCCTCCTCCGTTCCCCGGCCAGCCCCGAGCCGCAGGAGCGCAGCGGCGTGCGAATGGAGCCGGGCGCGGCGGCCCGTCATCCCACCAGCCATCGGGCTCCTGCCACGCCCCGGGGGCCCGGGCTGACGCAAGGGCTGGGGGCCCCAGCCGGCGATAGGGCTCGCCCGGTGCGGGCTCACCTGCAGAGCCTGCTTACAGAGGGGGCAGCTGTTCCGCCCCTCCTCCAGCCCTCCCCCGCGACGACGCCGACGGAAAGAACAGACGAACCAACCCCATCAGCCGGCCCGGCGGGCAGCCCGCAGGCGGCCCTGGTACCTCCGAGCCTTCGCCCGCGATCCGCACTCCGCCATGGCGCACCAGGTGCCGGACCGGTTGCGGGAGCGGTCGTAGAAGGCCCAGCCGCACGACTCGGCGGGGCAGGCCTTGAGACGGGCCCACGTCCCCGTCGCCTGGGCTTCGTGGACAGCAGCGAGCACCGCGCCCACCAGGGCGTCGACCCCCTGGCCGACGGGGCGCAGCTCGACCGCGCCGTCGCGGGTGACCGTGGGGACGAGACGGGTGCCCTGGGCGATCGCCGCCAGCTGGAGGCCGGCGACCGCGGCGCCGGCGGGGGGCGTGGCGCCGCCGTTGACGAGCAGGAGGGTGCGGAGCGCCTCGCGCAGGGCGCGGGCACGCTCCAGGTCCGCAGCGCCGAGCGCGCCGGCTCGCCCCAGCCCGCGCGCGGCCAGCCACGCGGTGAGGGTTAGCGGGTCCTCGAGCGCGTCGACGCCCGCCTCCCGGTCGAGGGTGTTCACCAGCTGCTGCACGAGCCCAAGCGGCTCCGGAGCCGGCGGTCGATCTTCGGCGTCCATGGCCATCGTGTCCGAGGCGATCATACCACCGTAGTGCCTTTACAGGTGACTTCACCTGTGTTACGCTTACGAAGGTGAACTCAGGCGGCGATCCGAGCACGGGAGGTGCGCAGATGGACCCCATCTTGCTGGCAGAGCTGGGCAGGCAGCACATCGACGACCTGGCCAGAGCGCGCCGGCCGACCGGACCCGGCGGCGGCCGCGTGCGCCCCACCGCCGCCCGGTGGCTTCGACGTCTCGCCGCAGGCCTCGACCCGACCGGGGCTATCCCGGCTCCGGTCGGCCAGCAGGGTCAGAAGATCACGTAGAGCTTGCGGATCGGCTCGTGAATGTCCCAGGTGCCCGTCCAGCCCCGCGGGAAGACCGCCGTGCTGCCTGGCCCCATCTCGATCGGGTCCCCGTCGTCCGGAGTCACGGTCATGCGGCCGGCGAGGATGTGGACGAACTCGTGGGTCTCGAGGGTCCAGCGGGAGGGTCCGGCCGTGCACTCCCAGATCCCCGACTCGGCGCCGGCGCCGTCCGACCAGATGGTCGTGCCCGCCGTCCGCATCGGCGCGCCGGTCGCCTCCGCCAGAGGGCCCCAGTCCTCCAGCGGCGGGGCGGCCTCGGGGGCGAGGTGGGGAGTGGACGCGGCGCGCTCGCGCATGGGACGACACCTCCGTCACGGGTCAGGCGCCGGCGACCGCCGCCGGCGGCGGTTCAGGGGATCGTGACAGGCCCGCCGCCGTGCGTCAACGCGAGCCCCGGGCGCGGCAAGGGGATCGCGGACGCCCTGACCAGGCCCGGGGAGCGCGGGACTCACTCGTCCACGCTCAGCGGCCCCGAGGGTCCGAGCCGGCGAGCCGCGCCTTCTCGATACGGATCCCCAACGGGGTGACCGGCCAGATCGGCTCCCCGCTCGCCCGGTCGCGGCCGCCGGCCCGAGGGGGGGCGGTGGCGACCGGGTTTCCCTCTGAGGTGCCGCGATCGTCCCCGGGGCGCCACCCGATCAGACCTGGGATCCGCCGGCCGTGATCGCCGACGTGGTGGCGCGCCCCGTTGGCGAGCAGCGCGCGGGCCGCCGCGGCTTCCACGGAGATCGGGTTCCTGAGCGGTCACCTCGAGATCGTCGGGGACGGGCGATCCATCGGGGATGGCGATGGCGGCCTCCCCCATCCGCACATCGCCCCGCTGGCCGACCGCCACTGGCGCCGGAGGTTCGAGGCGCATGGGCTCGCGGCCAATCTCGACGCCCCCGGCGCCGGCCAGAAACCCGACGCGGGCTGCCCCCTCAGCTGCGACCCTCCCCCGGCCTGGCCTCGCGGCTGGACTGGCCGGGGATTGCCCCTCAGGCGGCTGCGGACGATCTCCGCATGCGGCCCCGTCTAGGCTCCCCGCCGGCTCCGGGACGGGGCGGCTCATCAACTCCGCTCCGCCCCAGGGCTACCGGCGCCGACCCCGAGCCACAGGCGCTCCCCCGGCCCGCGACTCGCGTGTCCACCCGGTCGAGCGGCCAGGTTCCAGGCGCCGTCTCACGCGCCGTGGCGCTGGGTGAAGCTGTACCAGTTTCCGGAGTCGTCCCGCATGACCGCCTCCACCCCGTACGGACGCTCCGCCGGCTCCTGGGTGAACTCGACGCCCCGATCCGCCAGCTGCCGGTGGTCGCCCCGACAGTCCGTGGTCGCCGTCACCCCGGGCGAGAGCGCTCCCTTGGCCACCAGGGCCCGCACCTGGGCAGCGGTCTCCGGGTCCAGCCCGGCGTGGCGGGGGTCCATGAGGAGAAGCTCCTGCCCGCTGCTGCCCTGAGGCCGGACGGTCAGCCAGCGCATGCCGTTGTCCAGCTCGATGTCGTTGGTGACCTCGCAGCCCAGGCGCTCGGTGTAGAAGGCCTTGGCCTGGTCCTAGACCAAGACCGACACGATCGAGATGCCAGTGATCACCCGCCGTCACCTCCCGGACGCTGCTGATCGTGGCGCCGACCATACCGTGCGCCCCGTGGCCTCGGCTTCTCCGGAATTCCACCGATCCGGGCCGGCCAGCCCGGTCCCCCCCATGAAAGCAAAGCAGCTCGGTATCTTAGCGTTGGCTTCCCGCCGACTGGCCAGCCGGCGGGATTCGATTGGAGTCGCACCCACCGCCTCGCGGAAGCGGCGGCAGAAGGTTCCCAGGCTCGCGAACCCAACTTCGAGAGCGACCTCCGCCACCGGGAGCGGAGTGGCCCGCAAGAGGTCGCAGGCTCGCTCCATCCGGCGGCGCCTTCGGAAGCGCCCGGGGGTCTCGCCGCAGGCCGCGGCGAAGGCTCGGATGCAGGCCGAGGCGGAGAGACCGGCACCGGCTGCCAGGCGCCGGATCGGAAGGCCCTGCCGGTAGTCGCGGTCCATCACGTCGCGGGAGCGGCGCAGCGCCACCACGAGCTCCACAGTCCCGGGGGCCCGCGAGAGGTTCCGCGGCGCTGACTTCGGCCGCACGTGCTCTGGGCAGCTCATGCGCACCCCGGAGGGCGGTGCCTCGGACCCGGGCGGCGCGCGCGGCGCCCGGGCTGATCAATGTCCACCTGCTACCGCAGCGCCGCCGGCGACGAACGCAAGGGCCGGCCAACGTGCCGCTGGTGCAGGGAACCGCGGACGGTCGATGAGACGAGATCCCATCGGACCGCCCACCTTCGGCAGGCCGCCCGCGCGCCATCCGGCCCCCAGGAGGCACATGCCCCAGGGCCCAGGCGGGGGACGAGGGGCCGGGTGCGCAACCGGAGCGCTGGGACCTCACCGCTCCACCTCGCCGATCGCGCGGCCCGGCTCATGGCCCGTTACATCCGGAACGACTCACGACCCCGCAACGGCGTCGGGCGCTGGCACCGGTCGCTATGCTCCCCGAGCACCCCATGCCGGAGCGAGCCAACGCCCCGACCATCAAGGCCATCGGGCTCGTCGCCCATGACCACCGCAAGACCGACCTGGTCGAGTGGGCGGTCTACAACCGGGAGGTGCTCGCCCGCCATCGGCTGTACGCCACCGGGACGACCGGCGCCCTGCTCGAGCGCGAGCTGGGGGTCCCGGTCAGCCGGCTCCGCACCGGGCCGCTCGGCGGCGACCTCCAGCTCGGCGCCATGATCGCCGACGGCGCGATCGACCTCCTCATCTTCTTCTGGGACCCGCTGGAGCCCCAGCCCCACGACCCGGACGTCAAGGCCCTGCTGCGGATCGCGGTGGTGTGGAACATCCCGGTCGCCTGCAACCGGGCGTCGGCGGACTTCATGATCTCGTCGGCGCTCATGCGCGGCCGCTACCACCGGCAGATTCCCGACTACTCCGCCTACGAGCAGCGGTACGTGGCCGCGGCCGCCCGGAGCGTGGAGCGCGCAGCCGCTGCCCGGCCCACCGATGCCGAGCCGCCCCGCCGCTGAGCCGGAGACGGCCGGCGGCGCCCGCCCCCCCGACTCCGGTGGTCAGCCGGCGGTGCTGGCCATGGCGGCGACCAGGACGCACGGCTCCGGCCCCGGGTTTCGCCACCCGTGCCGAGTGTTGCGCTGGATGACGCAGTCCCCGCGGTCCAGCGTCACCTCCTGCGCTTCCAGGGTGAGCACCAGGCGTCCGGAGAGGACGACGACGCAGTCGACGGTGTCGGTGGCGTGGAATCCGATCGCCACGCCGGGCGGAATCGTGCAGGTGCGCCACCGCACCTGCCCGGGCCCGATCGCCCCGTCCGGGTCCTGCGGAGGCTCGACGGGGCCCAGTGCCGGGGCGGGAAGCCCCATCGCCCACAGGTCCTCGAGGACGTAGTCGGGCTGCACCGCGATGGCATCGGCGGGCGCGTCGCTCACGACGCACGAGCGTCCGGCCGCGTCGGTGCCGGTGACGACCCGGCGGCTTGGGCGAAAGAAGCGGGGGGGCTCCATCCCCGCTCAGCCCTGGGGCACTCCGATCCCGAGCAGGGGGTCCCCCGCCTTCACCGCCAGCGCGGTGACGAGGAACACGACATCGCCCGAGGCGCAGGCGGCGAGCTCGCGGACGGTCTCGCCGAAGATGTCGCGGAGCTCGCCGACCGGCTGCCCCGCCTCCACCCGGTCGCCGACCGCGACGGTGGGGTGGTAGGTGGCGGAGATGTCCGTGCGCATCCACTCCATCCGGTCCATCGGCACAGGCGGGGCCGGCGCCGGTCCGAGGGCGTCCACCATCCCCAGGTGGGCCATGACGTTCTGGAGCCCGCGCAGGTGGCGCGCCACCGACGGCTCGTCGCAGATCCCCTGCTGGCCGATCTCGGCGATGATCGCCGGGACCCCCCGCAGCGCCGCCGAGGCGTACGCGGCCCCGGGAACCGAGTCGGGCTCGACCCCGAGCGACCGCTCGAACCCGTACGCCCTGGACATCGCCCGGGACTGCTCGGCCACCCGGGGATCGCCCGCCCGGGTCCACAGGGTGAAGGGGGCGAGCGCCTCGATGAGATCGCCGCAGTGGGCGTCCACGTAGGCGTCCACCCCATCGATCAGCTCGGCGAGGAGGAAGGCCGCCACCCGCTGGGACGCGCTGCCCTGGGGATCGCCTGGGAACTCGCGGTTGAGGTTGCGACCGTCGCGAGGATTGACGTAGATCGCCCGCTCGTAGAAGCCGGGGGTGTTGACGCACAGGACGGCGAGCAGGGTCCCGCGAAGGGTCGCCGGGTCGACCCAGCGGGTCAGCCGGGTCACCGCCTCGATCGGCACGTACTCGGCCGCGTGCATTCCGCTGGTCACCGCAAGGGTGGGGCCGTCGGCCCGCCCCCGCACGACCACCGCGGGGACGCGCCACTCCGGCTCGATGCCGGGAACGGTGATCCAACCGTGCCGCCGCTCGCCCGGTGCCGCCGTCAGGTCCGCGAGCCGATCCCGTGCCATGATGCGCCTCCCGTGCCGCTCAACCGAGCATGATGTTGCCGCCGTCGACGCCGATCGTCTGGCCGGTGATGTAGGCGGCGTCGTTGGAGAGCAGGAAGCGCACCGCGCTTGCGATCTCCTCCGCGCGGCCGAGCCGCCGCAGCGCGATCGCCTCGAGCAGGGCCGACTGGCCCGCGGGCCCCATCGCCTCCCACTGCCGCTCGGTGGTGGGGTTCGAACGGACGAAGCCGGGGGCGACGCAGTTGACCCGGATCCCCGCCGGGCCCAGCTCCTTGGCGAGCTGGCGGGTGAGCCCGATCACCCCCGCCTTCGCCGCCGCGTAGGCCTGGATGCCGGTCAGGCTGAAGGTGCGGCCGGCACCGGACGAGATGTTGACGATGGCCCCCCCGCCACGGCGGCGCATGTGCGGCACGACCGCGCGCACGCAGTGGAAGGTGCCGTCGAGGTTGATCGCGACCAGGTGGCGCCAGGCGGCGGGGTCGACCTCGTCCACCGGTCGCATCGTCTGGCCGCCCACCCCGCCCGCGGAGTTGACGAGCAGGCCGACCGGGCCCGCCGTGCGGGCCACCCGGTCGACGGCGGCGGTGACCGCCTCGGGGTCGGTGGTGTCGAGGGCGACCGTGAGGCCCGTCGGCCCCCCCGTCCGGGCCAGGGCGGCCTCGGTCTCGGCAAGGCCCTCGCGCTCGATGTCGCAGCCGACGACGCTGGCGCCGGACGCGGCCAGGGTGACCGCGATCGCGCGGCCGATGCCGTGGGCGGCGCCGGTCACGATCGCGACGACGTCCGCGAGCCCCGACCCCGCCACCTGGGGCCCGATCGCACCGGCGTCCGCTGTGCCTTCGTCGGTCATGCTGCCTTCCTCCAAACCGCCGGCGGCCCGAGGGGGCCGCCCAGCACCGCCTCCACGCCGGCGGCCCACTCGAGCAGCCGCTCGTCCTCGCCCCAGTCCGCCGCCAGCTGGAGCCCGACCGGGAGCTGGTCCTCCCCGAGTCCGCACGGCAGGGTCAGCGCCGGCACGCCGGTGAGGTTGTGGGGACCGGTGCGGCGGCCCTCGGCCTCGCCCTCGGGGTCGGCCAGGGCGGGATCGTGCTCCGGGGCGACCCAGGCCACCGTCGGGGTCGCGATCAGGTCGTGGTCGGCCAGCACCCGGCGCGTCTGCCGGTCGAGATGATCGCGCACCAGCTGGGCGGCGACGTAGGCCGTGCCAGGGGCGAGGACGCCCAGCTCCAGCTGGAGCCGCGTGTCGGGCGCGTAGTCCTCGGGACGGCTCCGGACCCAGGGCCCGTGGATCACCGCGGCCTCCGGCAGGATGATCTGGAGGAGCGCGACCTCCGCGGATTCGAGGCCAGGGAGCTCAACCCGGTCCAGGCGAGCCCCGGCGGCGGCCAGCCGGCTCAGCGCCGCGTCGAAGCACCGGGCGACACCGGGCCGGATCTCCGCCTGGTGGCGGTCGACCGGCAGCGCGATCCGCAGCCCGGCGCAGCGGGCCCTGAGCTCGCCGTCGGCGGGCGGCGCGGGCGGCGGCGCCGAGCCGGTCAGGACCGCGAGGAGCAGAGCCGCGTCGTCGACGCAGCCGGCGATCGGTCCGACGTGGTCGAGCGTCCACGAGAGCGGGAAAACGCCGTCGGTGCTGACCCGGCCGGAGGTCGGCTTGAGCCCCACCACGCCGCAATAGCTGGCCGGGATGCGGATCGAACCCCCGGTGTCGGTGCCGAGCGCGCCAAGCACCAGCCCCGCGGCGACCGCGGCGGCCGACCCGCTGCTCGAGCCGCCCGCCGTGCGACCCTCGTCCCAGGGGTTGTTGCACTGACCGTAATCCGGATGGACGATCCCGTAGGCGAACTCCAGCAGGTTCGTCTTGCCGATCAGGACGGCGCCAGCTGCCCGCAGCCGCTCGACGACGGGCGCATCGGTGGCGGCGGCCTCGGCCCTCAGGATGCGCGACCCGCACGTGGTGGCCACCCCGGCGATGTCGATGTTGTCCTTGCAGGCAACCGGGATCCCCTCCAGCGGCCCGCGGGCACGCCCGGAGCGGATCCTCGCCTCGGCGGCGCGCGCCTCGGCCAGGGCCGACTCGGCGAGGACCGCGATGAATGCGTTGAGCCGCGGCTCCGCCCGCTCGATGCGCCGCAGCAGCCCGCTGGTCACCGCCGTCGGCGAGCGGGTTCCGTCGCGGTAGGCGCGGGCGAGCTCGCGGATCGACCGCAGGCCGCCCGGAGCCGGGGTCCTCGCGGCCGACACGGGGGCGGCAGGCCGCGCCATCGGCGCTGGCACGGTCGGCTCGGCGCGCACCGCCCGGTCGGCCGCCCCCGGCGCGGTCGCCGCCGCCACGAGCGCGTCGGCGGAGGCCAGGAGCGCGGCGAGGTGGGGGGCGAGCACCGCCGCGCGGTCGGGACTGCAGCGCAGGTCGGCGTGGCGGGCGAGCCGGAGCACATCCTCCGCTGTGACCCGCGCCGGCGGTGTCGGGGAGGCTGGGGGAGCGCCCGGTGCGCTCACGCTGCGTCGCCGGGCGCCCAGGCCTCGCGAAGGCAGCGCAGGATGTTACCCCCGGCCACCCGCAGGATGTCGGCGTCCGAGTACCCGTGCGTGACTAGCCACCGGACGATGTTGGGCAGGGCCTCGGCGGGGCTCTCCACGCCGTCCACGAACGGGACCCGCTCGAACGGCACGGCGGGCTCGGGCCCAAGCGGGCCGAAGCGCTCGGTCATGACGCGGTGCAGGCCGACGTGATCGCCGAAGAGGGTGTCGGGCCCGAAGGCCACGTGCTCGATCCCGATCAGCTCGCAGCAGTACTCGAAGTGGGCCATGTAGCTGTCGATCGTGTGGCGCCGCTGGGTCGGGGTCAGGGTCGTGTGCGGCGCCGCCTCGATGCCGATCACCCCGCCCCGCTCCGCCATCGCCCGGAGCACGTCGTCGGGCTTCATCCGGGGGGTCGGCCAGAGCGCGCGCGCCCCGGCATGGGAGATGGAGACCGGCGTCGTGCTCGCCTCGATCGTGTCCAGGGTGGTCCGGTCACCCGCGTGCGAGCAGTCGACCAGGATTCCGAGCTGGTTCATGCGCCGGACCGCCGCCCGGCCGAAGCGGGTGAGCCCGCCATCGGTCGCCTCCGCCAGCCCGCTGCCCAGGTTGTTGGCCTCGCTATAGGTGACGCCGACGGCCCGCACCCCGAACCCGTACAGGATGTCGAGCCGATCGAGCTCGTTCTCGATCGGGGCCGCCGACTCGACGGCGAGGACGATGCCGAGCTGGCCCCGGGTGCGAGCCGCCTCGAGGTCGGACAGCCGCCGGACGACCATGCAGAAGTCCTGGTGGGCGAGGTCGCAGAGCCGCATCCCGAGGTCATAGAGGGTGTCGTCCCACTTCCATCCGGCGAGGGAGGTGATCTGCCCCTCGCCGTCAGCGAGATTGTCGAAGACGCAATCGAGGCCGGAGCGGCTCAGCCCCAGGTAGCCGGTGACGTCGCGACCGTGGCGCCGGTACTCGAACAGCTCGTCGGCGTCGTCGGGAATGACGGTCGGGTGGTCGTGGAAGGAGACGATCGGCCCACGCTCGAGCAGGGACTGCACCCGGGCCTCCTGTTCCGGGGTGGTCGCGACCACGGTCGAGGGCACCCGGTCGAGCTCGGCGGCGAGCTCGAACACCCGGTAGTCGCGCCCCGGCTCGAGGTAGGCGTAGGAGCGGTATCCCCGGTAGGCGGTCC
Organism: Candidatus Dormiibacterota bacterium; assembly: GCA_027306595.1. Lineage (GTDB taxonomy): Bacteria > Chloroflexota > Dormibacteria > Aeolococcales > Bog-877 > DAHUZL01. The sequence goes on from DAHUZI010000137.1 coordinate 10,031, forward strand.
GCTTCACGACGCCCCCCCCGCCAGCTCGACCACCAGTCGCGGGCCGACCGTGGGCTCGGCCATCGCCTCGGTCTGGTGCGCGTACTCCCACCCCCGTCGGGTCGTGGCGGCGCAGTGCCGGCCGACGGCGTCGACGGCGACGACGTGCATGAGGACCGTCGCCGGGTCGATCCCGCCGAGGTGCGCAAGGTCGTGCAGGGCCTCGACGCAGGCCGCCTCCACCGAGAGCCCGCGGCGCATGCCCTCCACCACCATCCGGGCGGTGCCGGCGCGGATGGCCAGCTCCCCCCAGCCGGTGCAGGCCGCCGCGCCGTAGCGGTCGTCGGCGTAGTTGCCCGCGCCGATCATGGGCGAGTCGCCCAGCCGCCCGGGGTGCTTCCAGGCGGCGCCGCTGGTGCTGACGGCGACCGCGAGATGGCCGGCGGCGTCGTGGGCGATCACGTTGACCGTGCCGGCGACGTGCTCCGGGTCGGTGGCCAGCCGCCCGATCCGGTGGAGCCACTCCGCCATCGGGGTGGTGGGGTCGAGGGTTCCCTCCAGGCCCTGCTGCCAGGTCCGGCGGGCCGCGTCGGTGAGGAGGTCCTCCTTCACCATGCCCATCCCATCGGCCAGTCGGGCCGCCCCGTCGCCGACCACGAGCACGTGGGGAAGCGCCTCCATCACCCGGCGCGCTAGGGTGATCGGGTGCCGGTAGCCGCGAACCGCCCCGACCGCGCCGGCCCGACGCGTCGCGCCCTCCATGATCGAGGCGTCGAGCTCGACCTCCCCGAGGACGTTGGGGTATCCCCCGTACCCCACGGTGTGGTCGTCGGGGTTGTCCTCGACGACCCGGACGGCCGCCTCCACGGCGTCGAGGGCGCTCCCCCCGTCCCGAAGGACGGCCATCGCCGCCGGGATCCCGACGGCCCCGTTGGCGCTGGCGACGACGATCACCGCTGCCCCCTCGGCCCGCGGCCGGCGCCTCGATCGGCGGCATCCCCCCGCACGGTGCCCCAGTATAGGTGCGGCCCCCGGCCCCGAGCCCGCCGGCGCCAACCCCGCCCCCGGCCGTAGACTCGCGACGCCACGTCGAGCGCCAGGGAGAGAACCGGGTGCGATTCACGGTCATCGGGGCGGGGGCGATCGGGGGGACGGTCGGCGCCCACCTGGTCCGAGCGGGCGACACCGTCCAGCTCATCGAGCGCGACCGAGCCCATGTCGAGGCGGTGCGCGCCAACGGGCTCACCCTGCGGTCCGAGACCGGGACCCTCACGGTCCCCGTCCCCGCCGCGACCCCGGAGGCGCCGCCCACCGGTCCCCTCGGCACCGTGCTCCTCTGCGTCAAGTCGCAGGACACGCGGGCGGCGGCGGCCTGGTGCGCCGAGCGGCTCGGACCCGACGAATGCGTCGTCTCGCTCCAGAACGGGCTCTGCGAGGCCGTCATCGCGGAGGTCGTGGGGGCGCCCCGGACCGTCGGCGCCTTCGTCAACTTCTCGGCCGACCTCATGGAACCGGGGGTCATCGAGGTGGGCGGGCCCGGCACCTTCGTGGTGGGGGAGCTGGACGGTGCGGCGACCGCCCGCGTCGCGGCCATCGCCGAGCACCTGTCGGCCTTCATTCCGGTTCGCCCGACCGCCAATGTGTTCGGGTACCTGTGGGCCAAGCTCGGCTACGCCAACATGCTGTTCGCGACCGCCCTAGTGGACGCCACCATGGCCGACGTGATCGAGCGCTTTCCCGACCTCATGGTGGAGCTGGCCTGCGAGGTGTACGACGTGGCCGAGGCCCGCGGCGTGCGGCTGGAGCCGTTTGACGACGTGGAGCCGGGCCTCTACCATCCCCGCGCCGGCCGCGACCCCGAGCGCCTCCGGGCCGCGATGGCGAGCCTGGTGGAGCGGCGACGGCGAGACGGCAAGTCGAAGAGCGGCATCTGGCGCGACCTTGCCGTCCGCCACCGGCACACCGAGGTGGACCACCAGCTGGGGCCGGCCGTCGCCATCGGCAGCGAGTACGGGCTGACCCTGCCGCTCACCCGCTGGCTGGTCGAGCGCATCCACGACCTCGAGGCGGGCCGGCGGGCGATGGACTGGGCCAACGTCGAGGAGCTGGAGCGGCTGCGCACGTCCACCCCGTCTCGCTGACCGGCCGGGCGCCCTTCACGATCCACGTGCGCTACGCGCCCGAGATGATCTCCGGCGGCACCGAACGCCGAGCGACTTCGTTCAGCCGGCTGGCGGCCCTGCCCGTCCCGTTCGAGCCATCGTGATCCGCTCAAGCGCTCCGGTCCCGAAGTCGACCGCCCATGCATCGGGCAGCCGCGGGGCCTCCCAGAACCTGAACGGGTCGTCCAACCGGACCGCGATCGCCAGCCACGTCGTGATGAGCACGCCGTGGCTCACCAGGACGACGCGTCCGGTCGTGGGAACCTCGCGTTGCACCGAGGCGACCCGGTTGAGCACGTCCTCGTGGGGCTCCCATCCCTCAACCTCCCCGCCGCGGAGGTAGACAGACACAGCCGCCCGCAGCGCACCGGCGCTCGGATACCACGGGCGCCGCACTTCGCCCAGCTCGTGGCGCACGACCGCGGCAGCTCCCGGGACGGAGAGCTGGGCGGTTTCGCGCGCCTTGCGCTCCGGACTGGTCCAGAGCCCGGTGATCCCCGACCGAGCCGCGAGCGCGTTTCCGAGCTCGCTCGCCCGTGCTCGGCCGCGCTGGGTGAGGGACCACTCGACCGCTGGCGTGCCGCAATCCAGCCACGGTTCGGCGTGGCGTACCAGGAGCAGCTCGGCCATCGCATCCGATCCTCGCACGCCCCGCCCACCGCGCTCTTGCGGAGTGTGGGCGAGTCCTGGCTCTGGCATCTCCATCCCCCGCAGGCACGCGGAACAGTGCCGCGGCGTGTCGGCCCGAACCTTGGCGCCGCGCGGCCCCCAGCGCTCGGAGAGCTTCCGGCAGCGTCGGGGCGCCCGGCCGCCGGCGGCGTCAACGCGCTCGCTGATGGCCCGTGCGCAGGCTCGTTCGTTGTCGGGGCGAGGCGTCCGGAGACGCGCGGGCTCGAGCGGCGGCAGGCGACGGGCTCGCGGGCGCCAGCGTCACCCCGCGCAGCCGGTGCCCCGCGCCCCCGGTGGCCCCGGGCTCGTCGACCTCGGGGGATCCGATCGGCTTCCAGGCAACGCAGCTCGTGGGCGCGGCCGGGCGGCCCGCGGAGTTCCCCCGGGCCGAGGGCGCGGCAGCCTGCTCCCGAACCGGCGATCGGTCGGCGCCGGTGCCGCGCCCACCGGTCACCGGTCACCGGTTCGCCAGTTCGCCGGAGCCGGCACGAGGCGGCGGTCTCGGGTCAGCCGCCCTCGTCGTCGACGGCGCCCACGCTGTCGTCCAGCTCCGAGATGATCGAGAGCAGGTCGACATCGTGGGCCGCCTGGGCCCGGGTCACCATCTCCCGGACCCGGTCGACGTGCTCCTCGTCCCAGCCGAGCTGCAGCGCCAGGTCCCCGGTGGTCGGGGGCCGGCCCTTCTCCAGCCGAAGCCGGCCCTCGGCAGCGGCGAAGCTCTCGCTGTCGGCGACCCAGCGCGCCTCCTCCGCCCGATACTCGCGCTCCAGCGCCTCGGCACGGTCGAGCTCCTCCTCCACCGCCTCCCGCAGGGTTCGGGAGAGGGTCGCGGCCGCACCGTCGGATGCGAGGTGCCGCTGCAGGCCCAGGACCAGCCCGGCACTGCCCTCCTGAAAGAGGTCGGCCACCGTGACACCGGAATCCTTGCGGGCCAGGACCGCATCCCGGACCAACCACAGGTGATGGGAGACCAGATCCTCCAGCGCGCCCGCATCCCCGCCGGCGGCGGCTCGCAGGAGGGCGTCCACCTCGGTCGCGGCCAGTGGGGCACTGCCGGCCGCCAACCGGCTCACCTCGTCCAGCGCCGCCTGGCGGTCGCTCGGGCGGTCCGTCACCCGAGGAGTATAGGTGGGGTCGCGGGAAGGTTCACCGACACCTGCCCCGCGTGCCGTGCGACACTCGGCCGGTGGTGACCGCCGCGCTGCCCGTCCCGCCCGAGCAGGACCTCGTTGTGTTCGGCGCGTCCGGCGACCTTGCCCGGCGCAAGCTCCTGCCAGCCCTGTACAACCTCGAGGGCTCAGGGCTCCTCCCCGACCGGGGCTCGATCGTCGGCCTCTCGCTCGACCCGCTCGACGATTCGGGGTTCCGCGACCTGGCTCGGGCGGCCGTGGCGGAGTTCTCGCGCACCGGGATCGACGAAGGGACCTGGGAGCGGTTCGCGCCGCGGCTTCACTTCCGCCAGTCCAGCGACGATGTGCTCCACCACTTGGAGGAGCTGCTCAGCGCGCCCCAGCGCGTCTACTACCTGGCGGTGCCACCGTCGGCCTTCGATCCCCTCCTGCAGCAGCTCCGGCAGGCGTCGGCTCAGCGGCGGGCCGGCATCATCATCGAGAAGCCGTTCGGGCACGACCTCCCCTCCGCGCGGCGCCTCAACCGCGCCCTCCACCACGTGGTGCCGGAGGAGCGCGTCTTCCGGATCGACCACTACCTGGGCAAGGAGACGGTGCAGAACCTCTTGGTCTTCCGGTTCGGCAACACCCTCTTCCAGCGCATCTGGAACCGCGACGTCGTCGACCACGTCCAGCTCACCGTCGCCGAGGACATCGGGGTGGACGACCGCGGTCGGCTCTATGAGGAGACGGGGGCGATTCGCGATGTGGTGCAGAACCACCTCTTCCAGCTCCTCGCCCTCACCTGCATGGGCGCTCCGACCTCCTTCGAGGCCGACGCCCTGCGCGACGAGAAGGTCAAGGTGCTCCGGGCGATCCGGCCCATCGAGCCGGCGGACGTGGTCCGCGGCCAGTACACGGCGGGCCGGGCCGGGGGTCAGCCGCTCCGCGGCTACCGCCAGATCCCGGGGGTGGCCCACGACTCCACCACCGAGACCTACGCCGCCCTCCAGGTGCACGTCGACACGTGGGAGTGGGCGGGGGTGCCGTTCTTCCTGCGGACCGGCAAGGCGCTCGTCACCCGCCGCACCGAGATCGTGCTCCGCTTCCGCGACGTCCCGCTGCACTTCTTCCAGGGCACCGACATCGCCCGGCTCGACCCCAACCGCCTCACGGTCCGGATCCAGCCCGAGGAGGGCATCTCCCTCTCCTTCAATGCCAAGGAGCCGGGGCCGCAGGTCGTGGAGCAGTCGGTTCGGATGGACTTCGCGTACGGCACCTCGTTCCGGACCCAGCCGGCAGAGGCGTACGAGCGGCTCCTCCACGACGTCATGGTCGGGGACCACACCCTGTTCATCCGCGAGGACGAGACCGAGGCGGCCTGGGCGGCGCTCGATCCAGTGCTCCAGCGCCTACCGCCGGTCCACCCGTACCCGGCCGGGAGCCAGGGGCCGGAGGCGGCCGCGGCGATGGTGCCCCCGCCCGGCTGGCACGATCTCAGCCACCACGCGGCTCCGCTCCCGGGCTCGGCCGCCCCGGGCTGAGGCGCGGACTGGGAGGCGGCGCCGCAGCCCGGTCGGGTGGCGACGCGGGCAGCCTCAGGCGGGAACCGGCCAGGCCCGAGACAGGCGCCGCCAGGCGGCCGCTCGGGTCGTGAGCCGAAAGCGCAGGACGGTCCCGGGGCGGGCCTGGGCGAGCCGCCAGCAATCGACGGCGGCGACCTGGAGGGGCTTGGCGTACCCGCCCATGGAGCCGCGGTCCGCGAGCAGGACGATCGGCAGGCCCTCCGGCGTCAGCTGAACGGCACCCCACGCCGTCCCCTCGGAGAGCATGGTGCCGGGCCGGGTGGGGGTCGAGACCGCCGGCACCGGGGCGCCCAGAAGGCGCAGGCCGGCCCGGTCCGAGGTCGGCGACACCGTGTACGGCTGGGCGAGGAGGTGGCGCCGCTGGTCGGGACTGACCGTGTCCCATTGGGCGCCCGGCAGGACGGCGACGGGCCAGGCGCCGGACCCGGGAGCTGGGCGCCACCTGGGCGGCGTCGCCCGGGGTGCCCGCTCGCCGGTCGCGGCACCGACGGGGAGCCCGTCGCCGGCCGCCAGCTGGCGGCCGGCGAGTCCGGGGAGACGCCCGGGCCGGTCGACCCCGCGGCTGCCGAAGACCAGGGGCAGCGCCAGGCCGCCGGCGACCGCAAGCCAGGCCCGCAGCGCGGGGGGCTCGGCCTCGACCGCCACGGCCGAACCCGGCGGGACCTCCACGGCGGCGTCCGGCGGCTGGGGCACCCCCCCGACCTCGAGCCGCAGCCCGCCGACCAGAGCCACCCGCACCGGTCCCCCCTCGGCCCGGAGCACCGGGCCCCGGCCGACGCACTCAAGACCACAAGCGCCAGGCGGATTGCCGACCAGATGGTTGGCCCAGCGCAGCGCCGTCGGGTCGAGGGGACCCCCCTCCACCAGGCCGAAGCGGAGCGCGCGCCGGGGCCGGTCGTCGACCGCCAGGTCCTGGAAGCCGGCGCGGACGACGGTGAGCTGGATCACCCGGACGCGGGCGCCTCCGGCCCCACGGCGCCGGCGGGGTCGGCCGTGAACTGGACCCGGGCGCCGGGGGCGAGCGGGCACGCCGCCTCCAGGGTTGCGGCACTGGGATCGAAGGGCCGCAGGGTGGTCCGGCCGATGAGGCGCCAGCCGCCGGGGCCCACGTCCGGATACACGCCGGTCTGGCGGCCGGCGATCCCGACGGAGCCGGCCGGCACCGCGACCCGGGGCGAGGACCGGCGGGCGACGGTGAGCCGCGGCTCGAGGAAGCCGAGGAAGGCGAAGCCGGGGCGGAACCCGAGGGCGAGCACCGTGTACGGGCGGGCCACGTGCCGGGCCACCACCGCCGCGGGCGTCAGCCCGATCTCAGCCGCCACGGCCTCGAGGTCGGGGCCGTCGTCGCCACCGTACCGGACCGCAACCGTGGTCGGCGCCGGATGCGCCCTCCGGTCCTGAGCTCCGGCGGCCACGAGGCGGGCCCGCCGGCCGAGCGCCAGGACCGCCTCCCGCCTGACGCGGTGCCGCACGGTCTGGGGATCGAAGGGCAGCTGGCGCCGGTCGAGGATGACGAGAACGGTCCGCAGGCCGGGGACCACGTCCGCGACCCCGGGGATCGCCGCCGCCAGGAGCGCCCGCCCCACCCGCTGGGCGCGCGCGACCGCCCGGAGGTCGGGCCGCTCACCCCCCACGGCAACCTCGAGCGCCAGCTCGCCGACCCAGCGGACCCGGGGCGGGTGGGTCCGGCCCCCCAAGCCCGGCCGCCGCCCCCTCAGCCGCCGGGCTGGGGCGCCGGCGAGGCGAGCGCGCGGCAGGGGATCCCCGCCGCCTCCAGCGCCGACCGCACCCGCTCGGCCACCCGCGTCGCCCCTGGGGTGTCGCCGTGGATGCACAGCGTGTCGCAGGGGACGGCGATCACCGAGCCGTCCTCGGCCACCACCTCCTGGTCGCGAGCCAGCCGCACCGCCCGCTCGGCGACCACCTCGGGATCGTGAAGGACGCTGGCGGGCTCGGCGCGGGGCACCAGGGTGCCGTCGGGGCGGTAGGCGCGGTCGCAGAACGCCTCGAACGCGACCGGCAGCCCCACGGCCTCGGCCGCCTCCACCATCTCGCTGCCGGCCGGCGCCAGTAGGGTGAGCGGCATGGCGAAACGGGCCACGCCCCGGACCAGGGCCCCGGCGATGCGCCGGTCGCGCACCGCCTGGTTGTAGAGGGCCCCGTGGCCCTTGACGTGGCGCAGCGGCACCCCCTCGGCTCGGGTGAAGGCGTACAGCGCCCCGATCTGATAGAGGACGTCCGTCGTGATCTCATCGTCGTCGGCCGCCATCGCCCGCCGACCGAAGCCGACCAGATCCGGGTACCCCACGTGGGCCCCCACCCCGACGCCGTGGCGGTGGGCCAGCTCGACCGTCTCCGCCATCACCCGGGGATCGCCGGCGTGGAACCCGCAGGCGACGTTGGCCGAGGTGACCACCTGGAGGAGGGTTGCGGTCTCACCCAGGCGGTACGGGCCGAACGACTCCCCGGTGTCGCTGTTGAGGTCGATGCTGCGCCGACCGCCCACAGATGTCCGCCCCCGATCACCGGACCGCCCGGGCGAGTATAGGGCGGGCGCAGGGTGCCGCGCGGCATTGCGCGGCCGCGGTGCTAGCATGGCGCCGCCGGGGTCCCGTGATCCTGTGGAGGGATGAGCATGCGCCCGCACATCGGACGGATCAAGGCGTCGCGGGGGGCGATCGTGGGCCTCGCCGTGGTCGGCCTCCTGGCGGCCGGCCCGGCCGCTGCCAAGGTGGGCCAGGGCCACCTGGCGTCGGGGCAGACCGTGACCTTCGCGCTGAGCGCGGGCGTGACCCCCAACTACATCTTCCCGATGGTGCCGGGGAGCAACTTCTCGACGGCCAACGTCGAGCAGTTCGAGTACCTCAGCTATCGCCCCCTCTTCTGGTTCGGGCGCCAGGGAGTGCTCGCGTACAACCCCACCCTCAGCCTCGGCAGCCAGCCCACGTTCCGAACCAACGCCGCCGGCGACACGGTGGCGACCATCACCCTCGGGCGCTGGCGCTGGTCGGATGGGCAGCCCGTCACCACCCGTGACGTCGAGTTCTGGATCAATCTACTGCGGGCCGAGAAGACCAACTACGGGTCCTACGTGCCCGGCGCCTGGCCGGACATCATCAAGTCGGTCAGCTACCCGAGCGCCCGCACGTTCACCGTGACCTTCAACCGCCACTACAACACCGACTGGCTCTTCTACGACGAGCTGAGCCAGATCGTCCCGATCCCGCAGCACGCCTGGGACAAGACCTGCGCCAGCTGCGCGGTCGGGAACCACGACCTCAACCTCGCCGGGGCACGGGCGGTCTACACCTACCTCAACGGCCAGGCCAAGTCGCTCGGCACCTACGGCAGCAATCCCCTGTGGAAGGTTGTCGACGGTCCCTGGGCGCTCTCCGCCTACATCCCCTCGACCGGCTACTCGGCGTTCGCGCTCAACCGCAACTACTCCGGGCCGATGAGCGGGAAGGTGACCCGGTTCGTCGAGGTGCCGTTCACCAGCAACTCCGCGGAGTTCAACGCCCTGCGCGCGGGCAGCCTCGACGTCGGCTACCTGCCCTTCGAGGACCTCAACCAGTCCGGCTACCTCAGCTCCCACGGCTACGCCCAGACCGACTGGCAGACCTTCGGGATCAACTACCTGACGGTGAACCACAACAACCCGACCGCCGGCCCGGTCTTCCATCAGCTGTACGTCCGGCAGGCGCTCCAGTCGCTCATCGACCAGCCGGCCTACATCCGCGACATCTTCCGCGGCCACGCGGTTCCAACGTACGGGCCGGTGCCGATCAAGCCCGCCAACGCCTTCGCCTCACCCCAGGAGAAGGACAACCCCTATCCGTACAGCGTGACGCGGGCCCGCAGCCTGCTGGCGAGCCACGGGTGGACGGTCAAGCCGGGCGGCACCTCGACCTGCCGCTCCCCCGGGATCGGCGCCGGGCACTGCGGGAAGGGCATCGCCAGCGGGCAGGGCCTCACCTTCTCGCTCCAGTACGCCAGCGGCAGCCTGCAGCTCACCCAGGAGATGGAGGCCTTCCGGTCGTCCGCCTCGCGGGTCGGGATCGAGCTCGGCCTCTCCTCGGCCCCGTTCGACACCGTGATCGCCACCGCCTTCGGATGCAACACCGCCAAGCACACCGGCTGCCAGTGGCAGATCGAGATGTGGGGCGGGGGCTGGCTCTTCGGCGTCGACCCGTACCCCTCGGGGGAGCAGCTCTTCAAGACCGGCGCGGTCTCCAACAATGGCGGGTACAGCGACCCGGTCAACGACGCCAACATCGTCGCCTCTCAGACCGAGCCGGGCCTGGTCCATCTCTGGACCTATGAGAACTACCTCGCCAAGCAGCTCCCCGTGCTCTTCACCGCCAACCAGGTCTACCAGATCACGATGGCCCGCCGGACCGTGCACGGCGTCGTCCCCCAGGACCCCATCCTCAAGCTGACCCCGGAGAGCTGGACCGTCAGCGGCTGACCCCGCAGGTCGCCGCCCCACCGCGGGGGCGGCGACCTGCCGGCGCCCCCGCGGTGGGGCCTCAGCGGCCGGCGGCCGGCGGCGGGGGTGCCGGACAGGGCCCCCTGCGCTGCAGGCGCCACCCGTCCCGACCGCGCACCCACCCGGCGGGAACCGTCGCCGCCGCGGCCGTGGCGAGGATCGCCCGGTCGGCGACGAGGTGGGCGCGGACCGCGAGCACGAGGTCCCGGCCGCGGCTGGTCTCGTCGGCCACCTCGGTGACCAGGTCCGCGGCCAGGGGGAACCTGGCCGGGCGGGGCCGGCGGTCGCGGGTCGCCGTCCGGCGCGCCTGGAGGGGGAGCCCCGCGATGAGCCGGGTGGGGAACGCCCGCGGGTCGAGGCCGGCGCCGTACCGCTGGTACGCGCGCCACAGCCGCTGGTGGCGGCTGACGAGGGCCGGCTCCGCGTCGATGCGGCCCGCGGTCTCGGCGTGGATGGCGCTGGTCCAGTCGGTCGGGGCCATGCGGTTGGCCGCGGTCTCCCCGATCAGGTAGAGGAGGCCGGGCGGGAGCGTGTAGGCGATCGGGAAGTAGGGCGGCGAGCTCCGCCCGCTGAGCGGCTGGGCCCACACGTGATCAGGCACGCCGTGATCGTCCACCAGCACGTCGGCGCCGATCCGCGCCAGGAGGCGCGCGCGGGGCCGCGCCTCGCCGAAGGGGCTCCGCAGCGCTCGCGCCTGGCCCCCGAACTCCTCCCCCACCCCGTTGAAGCGGGCCGCGTGCAGCTTCCAGCTCGGATGGCGGGCGGCGAGCTGGCGGTGGACCACCGCCCCGTCGGGGTTCTCGAGCGGCAGGCAGACCACGACCCCCTCCGGTCGCCATCCCCGGCCCAAGTGATCGAGGAGGAGGAGGTGGGCGCCCGTCGAGCTCACCTCGTTGGCGTGGTGGCCGCCGACGAGCAGCACCGTCGGCCTCAGGAGAGCGGCCTTCGCCAGCGACCCGAACGCGCCGCCGGCGGGGAGCGCGGCGAAGGCGACGACCGGCCGGCCCAGGGTCGAGCGCCCGGCGACCCACGCGGCGCACCCCGGATGGGGGTTGAGGGACCGCACCAGCTGGGGCACGCGGTCCGGCACCGGCAGCTCGGCGGGATCGTGGCGCTGGACGGGGCCCCGCCGCCCCCCGCCGGGCCCCATCCAGCGCCAGGTCTCGCGCTGCCCCCGAATCCGGACCAGGCCGTCGCCCGGGCGCGCGTCGGCCGCGGGGGCAGCCCCCCCCGGCCAGCGGACGGTGAGCCGCAGGCCCCGCCCGCCGAGCTCCACCCGGGTCAGCTCCGGGGTCGGCTCGACGACCCGCCGACCCGCTGGGCCGAGGTCGACGAGGCGCGCCGTGACCGATGTGCTGCGTCCCGGGGTGGCCTCGACCTCGGGGACGACGACGATCCGGGCGCGATGGGCGCGGGCGGCGGCGTGGGCGCGGAAGTAGAGCTCCTCATGGAGCTCCTCCAGGGGGGAGAAGGCCCCGCCGCCGGGCTCGCCGTCCGGCTCGCTCGCGCCGACCCGCAGCTCCACCCGGATCGTCCGGTCCCGCCGCGCGGCCGCGAGCGCCGCCGGCAGGACGTGCGACTCATACAGCCGCACGGCCTGCGCGTGATCGGACGCCACCGCCACGGTCCGCACCCGGCCGTCTGGCAGGTAAAGGCGGAGCCCGCTCGACTCCGACCGGTCCCCGGGGGTGGCACCCCCCGGTACGGTCAGCGGCCGGAACGTGAGGCGGCGGCGCCCGCCCGGGGTGTCGGCGGTGAGGACGAAGGCCCCGCCGCCCGCCCCGCGCCCGGCGAGGGCGACGGTGACCGCGTCGGGCGCCACGCCGAGGTCGGCCGCGCACCGCTCCAGCCCCCCCAGGGCGGTGATCGCCCAGGAGGCCGGCCGCTCGGCCGTCCCCCGGGGAACGCGCAGAGCGAGCGCCCGGGGCGCCGACCCGCGAAGCGCGGCCGCGACCGTCCCGGCCAACCAGACGGCCGCCTGGTGATACGCGGGGCTGGGCTCGACGGCCCGGCGATCGACGCCCAGCGCCGCCGCCACCTGGGTCGCCAGCCGCCGGCGCCCCTGCGCTGCCTCGGAGGCGAAGCATTCCACCCGGGCCGGGGGGACGAAGCCCGGCCGGCGCCGCTCGGCCGCCGCAGCGGCGAGAAGGGCCGTGCCCTCCCAGGCCGCCCGCACGGCGATCCGCTGGGGACGGTCCCGGCCGGGGGCGCCGGGCGGCGCCGGTCGCGTGCCGGGCCAGCGCACGCAGTCGGCGAGCCGCTCCAGCGGATCCTCGACGGCGAGCGGATCGATCGTCGCCAGCCGCGTCAGCAGCGCCGCCGCGCTCCTCGTGGCGAGAACGGCCGCCCCGTTTGCCCCCACCCGCAGCCGGGCCGGCCCCGGGCGGCCGGGCTGGATTCGGAGCTCGGCCGCCCGCGCCCAGGGCTCCCCCGGTCGCAGCCCCAGGGGGCCCGGCCGAACCCGGTCGCTGCCGAGCGCGAGCCGGGCGACGAGATTCGCCGCGGCCGCCACCGTGGCCGCGGTCGCCTCGTCGGGGAGGACGATCCGGGGCGGCGGCGCCCCCCGGGCCGGCAGGAGCCGCTCGAGGCCGCGGAGCGCCGGCGTGGGGATCGGCCCCCGCTCCGGGGTCCTCGGCACCGGCCGCCAGCCGCGTGCGCCCCCGCCCCCGGCCCCATCCACCCACACCCGGTCCTCCGCCAGAGCGAACGCGGCGGCTGCGTCGTGGCGCCCCCCGGGGTCCGCCGCCAGCCAGCGCAGGAGCCGGGTGAGCGCCAGCGGGTCCCCGCCCATGGACCAGGCGTGGCCGCGGCCCGTGCTGGTCGCCCACGCCCGGGTGCGCCGGGGCCAGGGCGCATCGGCCTGGGCCCGGGGCGGCGGGGTGGCCGCGCCGGATCCGTCGATCCAGATCGTCGGGTCGGGCCCGGTTCGGCCGGGCGACGCCGCGGCGGCCGCCGGAAGCCGCTCCGTGGTCGCCAGGGGGGCTGCGAGGCGGGCGGCGAGGTCGATGGCGCCGCGCAGGGTTGCGGCCGTGCCCCGACGGTCGAGCACCAGCCGGGTCCGCAGCACGAGGTCGGCGGGCTGCCAGCCGCGGAGCGGGGGCGAGACCGCCCCCCACCCCGCGGCGGCCGGCATCGTCAGCTCCGCTCGACGCCGCCCGCCGGGGCCGCGCTGGGCGCGGCCGCCGACCGGTCGTGGCCCATCGGCGAGACGCTGACCCCCGCGCGCCCGGTGAGGTCGGGAGCCCCGACCAGCTCGTCGGCCTCGATCCACCCCTCGGCCCCGGGGTCCTCCGGCAGCTGGCCGGGTTCCGGCCGTCCGCCGATGCGCACGCGCACCCAGGGCCCGCGCTGCTCGAGCGCCCACAGCAGGCTGGCGGTGCGGACCGCGGCCCCGCGGGGGGCGGCGGGGTCCGGAGCGAGGAAGACGGGGTACGAGGTCCCGGCCCAGCTCTGGACCAGGGTGCAGGGACCGACCGGGATGGTGCGGAGGCGGTAGATGGTCCGGCGGTCGCCCTCGCCCGCGGTCACGATCCGGACCAGGTTGGTGGCGCGGCGGATGGCGGCGCGGTCACCGGTGGCGGTGACCGTCAACCGGGTGCCCTGGGCGCCCGGTTCGCAGTGGATCCGCACCCGGTTCCGCGGGGCGGCGACCGGACGCCAGCCGCCGAAGAGGCTGTTGGCCTGGGTCTGGGACACCTCGGCGGTCTGATCGTCGAGCGGCTGGAACTGGAACGGCGGCAGCGCGGTCACCTCCGCGGCGACGGTGAAGATCTCCCGCGGGGGCGCAAAGACGGTGGCGTTCCAGGTATGGCTCCGGCGGCGCCCGAGGTAGAGCACGTCCGCATTCTACGAACCGTCCGCTCGACCGCCGCCTCCCGCGGTGCGGCGCCGGCCCGGGCCGGCGCCGCACCCATCGGCGGCCCCACGGGGTCACCCACGCTCGGACCGGCCTTCCGTCGACCTGCCCCACTGGCGGATCACCATCGCCGGGCCCCGGCCACCGGCGGCCGGCCGGTCCGATTCGGCGGCGGCGGCTCCCTGAGCCGCCGCGCGCCGCCGCTCACCCCGCACGGGCGTGAGCGGACGCGACCCGCTGCGGCACGCTCAGGGTCCGGCCGGCCGGGTGCTCACGGCGCCAGCCGGGTCGAGTCCGCCGCCGTCGAGCCGGAAGGGCGGGTACTCGTCTCGCAGGAGGGTGGCATACGCGAGAACGCGGTAGCACCAGCGGTTCAGGCCCATCACGAAATCGAACACGGTGGTGGGGTAGCCACCGCGAAGCGCCAGGGTCACGGCGCCGATCAGGGCGAGGACGGGGATCAGCCCCCAGGTCTGGGCTCGGCCGAGCTCGAAGCCCCCGAGGAAGATCGCCACGATGACGTAGTGGGGGATCGCGAGCAGCCACCACTTCACCCGGACCAGGCCCCGGGAGAGGTGCTCCGGGTAGTCCACGGCGAGGTCGGCCGGGTAGGTGGGATCCGGGCTGAGGCTGAACGGGGGATAGCGGTCGGTGCCGAAGGCGCCGATGGCGTAGAAGGAGACCCGCCAGGTCCACCGCAGCACCCCGACGTTGAAGGTGAAGATGGAGCGGGGGTACCGGCCGGTCACGAGAATCGCGAGGCCGGCCACGACCGTCAGCAGGCCGGCGGCCAGCCAGAGGCCCGCGAGGACGATCGCGTGGGGGAGCAGGAGCGCCCACTTGACCAGCCATAGCCAGCGACCGACGGCCGGGTCGAGGCGTCCCTCGAGCCGGATCGGGTAGGCGCCCGGATGGGCGGGAGCGGCGGGCACCGGCGCCGCGGCGGCGGTCTCCGGCGGCCGCGGCGTCGCCTGGTTCAGCCCGACCACGATCAGGAGGGCCCCGAGCGCCACGATCAGGAGGCCACCGGTGAGCAGGCCGACCCCGATCGGCAGGAGCACGCCGGTCCTAACGCCGGCGGTCACGCTGACGGCCACCCCCGGCGCGGCGCTCGCATTCATGACGACGATCGCCCAGCGACCGCCCACCGTCGACCACCGAACCGTCTGCAGGCCCGGGCCGGACGTCGAGGCGGCCCAGAAGGTCTCGGCCGCCGGCGGCACCGGAGCGAGGCTCCCGACGACCTGGGTGGTGTGGGCGACGAACGGTCCGACGGAGAGCCCGCTCACGTGCGCATGGGCGACCCCTGCGAGCCAGCGGTCGACGTCCGCCTGCGGGGCGATGCCCACGAAGACGGGCTCACCGGCTGGGGCGACCGCCTGGATCCGCACCGTCCCCAGCGGGTGGGCGGGCACCCAGTCGCCGGCCCGCGGCTGCGCGCCGAGGTCGGCGTCGGCGGTGAGCGCGTAGCCGGTCGTGGCCAGCGGCTCGGTCGCGGTCGTGTAGTAGCCGGCCGCGTCGCGCTGCGTCGCGTGCGCCCAGACCAAAGTGCTGCCGCCGGCGATGGCGGCGAGGCCAGCCAGCGCGAGCAGCGTGCCGACGACGACCGCGGCGATCCGGGCCGGTCCCATGCTGGACACCTCCGCCGCGCTGCGCCCTCCCATGGGCGGCCCCGCTGGCTATCGTCGCGAGCGTAGGCTGCGCCTCGCCGCGGCCACACCGACAGGACCGCCCGCCGGAGCGGGCGGGATTCCGCGCGGGGGTTGGCGCCGCCGCCCCTGGATCGGTTGCGCCCGGGGGCGGCTGTGCCACCTGGGGACCAGGGGGCGCCGATCGGTCGGCGCCGGCCGCCCGGGTCGCCATCCCATCCGCCCGCGGCGCGCTCCCAGCCGGTACCGTAGGGGCAGGAGGCAGTGTGATCGACCATCCGGCCGGCAAGGTGACAGCGTCGGTGTTCGCCGAAGTGATCCTGCGCCAGCTGGGGCGGGCGGACGGTGCCGTCCAGGTCGGGCCCCGCCACGGTGTCGATGTCGGCGTGGTGGCGGTGGCCCCGGGCACGGTGATGGCTCTCAGCAGCGACCCGGTGTTCATCGTCCCCGCCTTCGGGTGGGAGCGCGCGGCCTGGTTCGCGGTGCACATCCTCGCCTCCGACACCGCCACCAGCGGGCTTCCGCTGCGCTGGATGGCGGTCGACCTCAACCTGCCGGTCGACCTCACCGACCGCGACCTCGCCCAGCTCTGGGGGGCCTTCCACCGCGCCTGCGCCGCCCTCGGCCTGGCGGTGGTGACCGGGCACACCGGCCGGTACCAAGGCTGCCAGTGGCCGATGGTGGGGGGCGCGGTCTGCATGGCCCTGGGCGACGAGGCCGCATACGTCACCCCGGCGATGGCCCGGGCCGGCGACCGGGTCGTGATCACCAAGGGGGCGGCGATCGAGGCGACCGCCCTCTTCGCGGCGACCTTCCCCGCCCGGCTGTCGGCGCAGGTCGGGCCCGCGACCACGGCCGCAGCCGACGCCCTGTTCGCATCGATGACGGTCGTCCCCGAGGCCCGGCTCGCGGCCGCCTTCGGGCTCCGCGAGCTGGGGGTCACCGCGATGCACGACGCCACCGAGGGCGGGGTCCTCGGCGGTCTGGTCGAGCTCGCCACCGCGTCCGGGACCGGCCTGGTCGTCCACCGTGAGCGGATCCCCGTCCGCGACGAGGTGCGCCAGGTCTGCGCCGCGGTCGGCATCGACCCGTACGCCTCCATCTCGGAGGGCACGCTGGTCGCCGCCGTCCGCCCCGATCGTGCCGACGCCTTCGTCGCCCGGCTCGAGCGCTCGGGGATCCCGGCCGCCGTGGTCGGGGAGCTGACCGCTCCCGAGGCCGGGCTGGTGATGGAGATCGGCGGGCGCGAGCAGGCGCTCGAGCCCCCGGCGGTCGACCCGTTCTGGGCCGCCTTCGACCGCTGGAGCCGGGAGGCGAGCTGAGCGCGCGGGGCCGGGGCAGCGCCGCCCGCGGGGCGGAGGGGCGCGGCGGCCGTGGGCGCGCGGCCCGATGCGGTCAGGTGAGGAGCGGCCGTCGTCGGAGCACCAGCCGCTCGGCCGCGCGGAGGGCGGGGTCGAGGGGTCCCCAGAGCGGCACCTCCAAGAGCCCGGTGTGGCTGGCAAGGCGACCGCCCCAGCGGGTCTTGAAGGTCGCGTAGCCGTGGGCGGGGTCGGCGGGATCGAACCGCCGGGGGACGCCCCACATGTCGTAGATCGAGCAGCCCTGGGCCAGGCCCCACCGCATGATCGCGTGGTGGAGGGCGTACCCGGGCCGGGCCGCCGCCGCCGCGGCATGGGTGCCCCCGAACAGATAGCAGCAGCGCGGGCCGAAGGCGACGACGATCGCGCCGGCGACCGGCTCGCCGTCGAGCCGGGCCACAAAGACGCTGGCGCCGAGGGCGGCGACCAGCCCGCGCAGGTACCAGGCCGGCCGCCCCACGTACCCCTGGCGCGCCGCGGTCGCCTCGTAGAGGGGGACGAACGCCTCCAGGGCCGTGCCGCCCTCGCTTCGCTCGACCACCACCCCGCTGCGCTCAGCCAGGCGCACGTTCCGGCGGGCGGTCGAGGGCAGGCGGGCCATCAGTGCGGTCGCGTCGCCGGGCAGGTCGACGAGCCAGGTCTGGCGGTGCTGGACGTCAAAGCCGAGCTCCCGCAGCCGGCAGCGCACGAGCAGCCGATGGGTGTCGGCGTCGCCCACCGGCCACTCGGGGTCGCACTGGAGCCGCAGCACCCGCTCGCGGCGGAGCTCGTTGGCGGCGGTGCGGAGGAGCGCCGCGGCCGCCTCCGCGTCCCCGGGCGCGGCCAGCGCCGGCCCACGCGGGCAGTAGCCGTAGGCGAGGCCGCCGGCGATCGGCCGGACCAGCACCTGGCAGGCGGCCAGCCAGTCGCCGGCGGCCGGGTCCTGCGCGATCCAGCGGTGCGGGCGCCACCCCTGGGCCGCCTTGAACGCGCCCCAGCCCCACGACTGGAGGAGGTTGCCGCCGCCGGGACCGCCCACGAAGGCCTCCCACCGCCGGCGCTCGCCGTCCCGGGCGCGGCGAACGGCGGGCCCGCGCTCCAGCTTGTCGCCGCCAGGGAGCTCGCCAGGCACGTTCAGGGGCGGTCGTGCGAGCCTGACACCGGCTGGGGAAACCGGCTCAGGATCACGAGCAGGTAGACGAGAAGGAGGAGCGCCACCTCGACCGCGGAGCCGGAGCCGCCGCTGGCGACGGCCGCCACCCCGGCCAGCGGGAGCCCCGCCACGCCCCAGGGGCGCCCGGTCCATTCCCCCGATGCCATCCGCCAGCCGGCGACGAGGATGAGGCCATCGGCGAGCGCCTGGCGGGCGAGGTCCGCCAGGCCGCCCGGCCCGGCGGGGCCGATTGCGGTCACGAGCAGTCCCAGGCCGGTGAGGAGGGCGAGCCCGAGGCCAAGGCTGCGGCCGCTGACCGCGACGTGCGGGCGGAGCCGCCCCGCCCAGCGTGGGTCCGCGCGTCGATCGAGGAGGACGATGCCGGGGCTCCGGTGGCGAATGCGCGCCCCATCCTACGGGGACCCGCCGGACCGCGGCGTCGCGGCTACACCCCGACCGGGTGCCAGATGGTCTTCAGCTCGCAGGTGGCCAGGGCGAGGCGGTGGCCGGGGGACGTGCCGTCGGCGGAGGCCGGCACGATCCGCTTCACCCGGTCAGCGGCGAGCCGCTCCAGCTCCCGTCGCAGCTCCGGCGGGCAGCCGGCGCTGTCGACCGCGTCGATGTCGCGATGGCTGCCGATCTGGGGGACGAGCTCGGTGCGCAACCCGGAGAGGAGGGCCACCACCCCCTGCGGGACATCGCCGGTCGCCAGGAGCTCGCCGGCCAGCAGCCCCGGGAGCGGCCGCCGCTCCGACACCAGCGCCACCACCGCGTTCCCCCCGCTGAGGGCGGCGGCGACGTGGGTCAGCAGCCCGAAAAGGGCCGGCGCCTCGGGCGCGACGAGCGCGACCACGCCGACCGGCTCCGGCACCGTGAAGGTGAAGTAGGGCCCGGCCACGGCGTTGACCGACCCCCCGAGCTGGGCGAGCTTGTCGGCCAGGCCAGCGTAGTACACGAGCGCGTCGAGCGTCCGGTCGACCTCGCGGCCCGAGGCACGCCCGCCGCCGAGCGCGGCGATGAACTCGACCCGGCGCCCCTCCAGCATCTCCGCGACCCGGTAGAGCACCTGGCCCCGGGTGTACGCGGTCCGGTGCGACCACCCCGGCACCGCCGCCCGGGCCGCGCGCACCGCCTCCCGCAGGTCCTTGCGCGAGGCGCGGGGGACGTTGACCAAGCCCAGCGGGTAGACGCGTCCCGACTCGGAGCGGACGAACGCGCCCCCGAGGTACAGCTTGGGCGTCTTGGCGACGCTGGGCGCGCTCACTTGAGCGTCACGTAGGCGGCGAGACCGGCGGGTCCGCCCTCGCGCCCGAAGCCCGACTCCCGGAAGCCGCCGAATGCCGCCGCCGGGTCGAACCGGTTGTAGGTGTTGGCCCACACCACCCCGGCCCGCATCCGGTCCGCCATCCAGAGGATGCGCGACCCCTTGGTCGTCCACACCCCGGCGGAGAGACCGTAGCGGGTGTTGTTGGCCCGCTCGACCGCCTCCTGCGCGGTCCGAAATGTGAGCACCGCGAGCACCGGCCCAAAGATCTCCTCCCGCGCGATGCGGTGCGAGGGCGCCACCTCGGTGAACAGGGAGGGGGGGAACCAGAAGCCCCTGGTCGGCAGCTGGCAGGGCGCCTGGAACAGCTGCGCGCCCTCCTCGACCCCGCTCGCGACCAGCGTCGTGATCCGCTCCAGCTGCGCTCTCGAGTTGATCGCGCCCACGTCAGTGTTCTTGTCGAGCGGGTCGCCGACCCGAAGGCGGCGGATCCGCTCGGTGAGGCGGGCGAGGAACGGCTCCGCGATCGACTCCTGGACGAGCAGCCGGCTGCCGGCGCAGCAGACGTGCCCCTGGTTGAAGTAGATGCCGTCGACGACCCCCTCCACCGCCTGGTCGAGGGGGGCGTCGTCGAAGATCACGTGGGCCGCCTTCCCGCCCAACTCGAGGGTGAGGCGCGTGCCGCTGCCGGCCAGCGTCCGCTGGATCTCCTGCCCGACCTGGGTCGAGCCGGTGAACGCGACCTTGGCGAGCCCCGGCTCCCCGACCAGCCGGGCCCCCGCCTCGGGGCCGCCGGTGACCAGATTGACGACGCCGTCGGGCAGCCCAGCCTGCTGGCAGATCTCGGCGAACAGCATGGCGGTGAGGGGGGTGGTCTCGGCCGGCTTGAGCACCACGGTGTTGCCGGCGGCCAACGCGGGCGCGACCTTCCACGCGAGCATCAGGAGCGGGAAGTTCCAGGGGATCACCTGGCCGCAGACACCCAGCGGCCGGGGCGCCGCGCCGGGGAAGGCGAGTTCGAGCTTGTCCGCCCAGCCGGCGTGGTAGAAGAGGTGCTGCGCAACCAGCGGGAGGTCGACGTCCCGCGCCTCGCGAATGGGCTTGCCCCCATCGAGGCTCTCCACCACCGCCAGCTCGCGCGTCCGCTCCTGCACCAGCCGGGCGAGCCGGAAGAGGTAGCGGGCGCGACGCGCGCCGGCGAGGCGCGACCAGCTCAGGAACGCGCGCTGGGCGGCCGCGACCGCGCGCGTGATGTCGGCGGGGCCTGCCTCGGCCACCTCCGCGAGCGGCTCCTCGGTGGCGGGGTTGATGGTCAGGCGATGGCGGCCGTCGGCCGGATCCTCGAAGCGGCCGCCGATGAACAGGGCGTACCGGTCGCGGAGCCGGACGTGGTCGGTCGCCTCGGGGGCGGGCGCATAGACGAAGCCGGGCGACTCGGGGGCGGCGGTCCCCTGCGGGTCGGCGGTCGGGACCTGGCCAGCCGCGCGCTCAGGTCTGGCTGAAATCGTCTGGGGCCTGGTAGGCACCGCTGCGCTCCTTGGCGATCTGCATGAGGACGTCGTTCAGCAGCGAGGAGGCCCCGATCCGGAAGCGGACCGGATTCAGCCACGCGCCTCCGAGGGTCTCGTTGACGGCGACGGCGTAGCCGATCGCCTGGCGGGCGGTCCGGATGCCCCCCGCCGCCTTGAAGCCGACCGGCCGTCCGGTCGCCTCGGCGAAGTCGCGGATCGCCTCCAGCATCACGACCGCGACCGGGAGGGTCGCCGCCGGCTGGATCTTGCCGGTCGAGGTCTTGATGAAGTCGGCGCCGGCCGCCATCGCCAGCCAGCTGGCCCGCCGCACCTGGTCGTACCCGCCGAGCTCGCCGGTCTCGAGGATGACCTTGAGGTGCCGACCACCGATGGCCGCCTTCACCGCGGCGATCTCGTCGGCCACCTCGACGTACCGGCCGCAGAGGAACGCGCGCCGGTCCATCACCATGTCGATCTCGTCGGCGACCCGGGCGGCCGCCGCCGCCTCGGCGAGCTTGACCTCGGCCGGGACCTGGCCGCTGGGGAAGCCGGTGGCGACCGCGGCCACCTTCACCGGGCTCCCGCGAAGGCAGCGTGACGCCGGCTCGGCGAGGGCCGGATAGACGCAGACGGCCGCGACCGGGGGAACAGCAGGGTCCACGGGATCTGGACGCAGCGCCTTGGCGCAGAGCGTCGCGGTGCGCCCGGGGGTGTCCGCGCCCTCCAGCGAGGTGAGGTCGGTGCACCGCACGATGAGGTCGAGCGCCCAGCGCTTGGCCCCTCGCTTGATCGAGCGGCTGGCGAAGAGCTGGGCCCGCGCCTCGGCGCCGACCCCGTCCACGCTCCGAAGCGCCGGGCCGGGCAGCGCCACCTCCGGGGGGGCGACCCCCGCCGTCATCGCCGCCATCGCCCGATTATGGGCGCGGCGTCACCGGAGCGGACCGGGCCCGGTCCGGGCTCAGCCGGCGCGGGGCGGCCGCGGGCCGGCGTGGGCGACGCAGATCGCGGCGGTCGCCAGGCCGCGATGGAGCGCCGCCACCCCGCGCTGGCCCCCGAGCCAGCCCGCCAGCCAGCCGGCGGCGAACGCGTCGCCGGCCCCGGTCGTGTCGACCACCGCAGCCGGGAGGGCGGGCTCGCGCCGATACCCGCCTTCCTGCTGGACCCACACCGCGCCCTCGGGGCCGCAGGTGAGCACGACCTCGGGGTAGTCGGCGGCGAGCGCCCGCGCGATCGCGTCGGGATCGGCGAGCCCGGTCAAAGCCTGTCCCTCGTCCCGATTGCAGAGGAGGATGTCGATCCCGGCGGTCCAGGCCCGGAAGGCGGGAGCGCCTGCCCGCCGCAGCGGTTCGCGCGAGCCCGGCCCGACCGAGAGCGTCGTGCCGGCGGCGCGGGCGAGCGCCAGCGCCGCCAGGCCGGCGGGCCGGGACTCGGGATCGAGCAGGACGTACCCGGACACGTGGACGTGGTCGACCGCGCCGAAGAGCGGGGCGGGCAGGTGCTCAGGCGCCAACCGGCCCGACGCGCCTCGACTGGTCACCATGCTCCGCCCGCCGTCTGCGCCAACCAGGACCACGACGATCCCGGTCGGCGCCCCCGGCACGACGACAAGCCGGGCCCGGACCCCCGCCAGCTCCAGCTCCTCGAGCTGGACCCTCCCCAGCCGGTCGTCCCCCACCGCCCCGACCAGCGTGGTCGTGACCCCGAGGGTGGCCAGCCACGACGCGAGGTTGGCCCCCGCCCCACCCGGGTGGAGCGTGATCGACGCCGGCGTGTCGCTGTCCTCGGCGACGGGCCCGTGGAGCCGGCAGGCGACGTCGGCGAGGACGTCGCCCACCACCAGGACCGTCGTCACCCCGCGGCGGCGATGGCGGCGGCGAGCCGGGCATTGGCCAGGACCAGCGTCCGGTTCACCGCCACGCTGGCGCCGTCCGTCGCCCGGTCGAGGGCAGCGAGGAGGAAGGGCGTCGCCGCCTTGGCCGCCACCCCGGAGCGGGCCAGGTCGCCCAGCGCCTCGGTGAGGGCGCGGTCGTGGCGCCCACGGTCGAGGGCGTGGGCCGGATCGATCGGGTTGGCGAGGAGGAGGCCGCCGGGGTCGCTCCGGGCGGCGAGATGGGCCCGGAGCAGCGCGGCCGCCTCGCCGGGGCTGCCGACCGACCAGTCCAGGTCGACCCCGCCGTCGACGACCAGGAACCCGGCCAGCCGATGGGTGCGGTAGCCGACCACCGGCACCCCGAGGGTCTCCAGCCGCTCGACGGTCGCCGGCACGTCGAGGACCGACTTCACCCCGGCCGCCACGACGAGCAGGGGATACCGGCGCAGGGCGCACAGGTCCGCGGACACGTCCCAGCTCGAGCCGGCCCCGCGGTGGACCCCGCCGATGCCCCCGGTCGCCATCACCCGGATCCCGGCGGCCGCCGCCAGCGCCAGGGTCGCGGACACGCTGGTGGCGCCGTCGCCCCGGGCGACGGCGGCCGGGCCCAGGTCGCGATCGGCGAGCTTGGCGACCGCGCGGCCGGTGGCCAGCCGCGCGAGCTCCGCGTCCGAGAGCCCCACGCACGGGGTGCCGTCGATCACCCCGATCGTGGCCGGCACCGCGCCGGCCTCCTGGACAGCCGCCTCCAGCGCCCGACCGACCTCGAGATTGGCCGGGGGCGGCAGCCCGTGGGCGATGATCGTGCTCTCAAGCGCGACCACCGGGCGGCCGTCGGCGAGCGCAGCCGCCACCGCCGGGAGGATGCGCGGGTGCGGGCCCCCGGGGCTAGGTGGTGCGGCCGGCACCCCCCTACGATACCGGCATGCCTGGGCGCCCGGACGCGGCCGCGCCCGCCGCCGGGCGCGCGATCGGCGCCCCACGGCCCGCCGTCGACTGGGTGCGGTTGCGGACCCGGGCCCGCACCGCCTCCCGCCGCGCCCACGCCCCGTATTCCGGGCTGCGGGTGGGCGCGGCCGGGCTCACCGCCGAAGGTCGGATCGTGATCGGCTGCAACGTCGAGAATGCGTCGTACGGGCTCACACTCTGCGCCGAGTGCGGGCTCGTGTCGGCCCTGCGGGCCTCGGGCGCCGGCTCCCTGCTCGCGGTCAGCGTCGTCGCCGGGGATGGGGCACCGCTCACGCCCTGCGGCCGCTGCCGGCAGCTCCTGCTTGAGCTCGGCGGGCCCGACCTCTTGGTCGACCGGGGCGCGGGCGCCGAGCCGGTCGCGCTCCGCGCCCTCCTCCCCGGGGCCTTCGACGCGGCCGAGCTCGGCCGCCGGCGGGGGCCGTGAGCGGGCCACCCCCGCCGATCGCCGCGGTCGAGCTGATCCGGCGGAAGCGGGACGGCGGGGCCCTCGATCCGAGCGCCATCGAGTGGCTGATCTCCGGGTACCTCGCCGGCGCGGTCGGCGAGGAGCAGATGGCCGCCCTGCTCATGGCGATCTGCTGGCGGGGGATGGCGCAGGGCGAGCTCGCGGCCTGGACCGGCGCCATGGTCCGCTCCGGGCGACGCCTCGATCTCAGCGGCGTCGGACGGCCGACCGTCGACAAGCACTCGACCGGCGGCGTCGGGGACAAGGTCTCGCTCGTGCTCGCCCCGCTGGTCGCCGCCTGCGGCGCCGCGGTGCCCCAGCTCTCCGGCCGCGGCCTCGGCCACACCGGCGGAACGCTGGACAAGCTGGAGGCGATCCCAGGCTTCCGCTCCGACCTCGACGCGGCGATGGTCGTGCGGCTCCTCGACGAGGTCGGCTGCGTCATCTGCGCCGCCGGCCCGGAGCTCGCCCCCGCCGACCGGCGCCTCTACGCCCTGCGGGACACAACCGGGACGGTGGAGTCGATCCCCCTCATCGCCAGCTCGATCATGGCGAAGAAGGTGGCGGAGGGGACCACCGCGCTGCTCCTGGACGTCAAGGTGGGGTCGGGGGCGTTCATGGCCGACCGACGAGCGGCGCACGAGCTGGCGACGACGATGCTCGGGCTCGGCGCCGCCCACGGGGTTCGCACGGCGGCGGTCCTCACCGCCATGGACGTCCCGCTCGGGCGCGCCGTCGGCAACGCGGTCGAGGTCCAGGAGTCGCTGGAGCTGCTCCAGGGCTCCGGCCCCGCCGACTGCCGGGCCCTGATCCTGGCCGAGGCAGAGGCGATGCTCGAGCTGGCCGGGATCTCGGCCGACCCGAAGGCGGCCCTCGACGACGGGCGCGCGCTGGCCGTCTTCCGGCAGATGGTGCGGGCCCAGGGCGGCGACCCGGATGCGCCCCTGCCGGTCGGGCCGACGCTCGGGGTGGTACCGGCCCCGACCGCGGGCGTGGTTCGTCGGCTCGATGCCCGCGCGGTCGGCGTCGCGGCGTGGAGGCTCGGAGCTGGACGCCAGCGGGCCGGCGACCGAGTGTCGGCGGTCGCGGGGGTCTGGTGCCGGGCCCGGCCGGGCGAGGCGGTCGAGCGCGGTCAGCCGGTGCTGGAGCTGGTGGGCGACGATCCCCTGCGACTGCCAGCGGCGCTGGACGCCCTGGTCGGCGCCGTCGAGGTCGGGGCGGAGCCGCTCGCGCCGGGCCTGCTGGTCCTCGAGCAGATCGGGGCTGCCCCGTCCCGGTGAGCCGGTCCCAAGGGGCCGGGCACGGCGCTGATCGATCAGCGCGGCCTCGGGTACCCAAGCAGGGTGGGCGGCCACGTCTGCGCACGTTCCAGCCCCCTCCCCGGCCGAGAGAGCCTCGCCCTGCTGGCCGACCGGCACCACCGCGACCGGCGAGCGGCCGCCCGCCGGATCGATGAGCCACTGGGCCGCGTGGATCCGTCCGACGCCGCGGATCCGAGATCGCGTCGCCGGGAAGCTCCCCCTCCGCCTCGCCCCCGCCGTCCTTCAAGAGCAGCATGACGGGTGGCAGGACGGACGCCGCCACTTCTCCCAGGCCTCCCTCGGCCTCCTCCGCGGCGACGGCCCTGCCGCCATCACCAACCCCCTCACCGCAGGTCTGGCCGCCTGATGCCCCCTCCCGCATCCCCTCCGCAACTTTCCCAACGTCTCGGGACTTGACTGCCGCCCCCAGCCGAGCCGGACTGGCGCTTCGGAGCTTCCCTGGGTTGTGACAGAGCGTGTGGAGGTCCGACTCTCCTCCCGCTCCGTCCAGTCCTCGCGCCCGCAGATGGCCCGCTCGCTGTCTCACCGTCAGCTGCTCGAACGCCGGCTCCACGATGGCCTTCCGCCTCGCGTGGTCCGCTCGTCCTGGCTTGGTCCGCAGCTTCCGCGCCATCCGCGCCTGCAGACGTGCCCCGTCCGGGCTGCGCCCGCGAGGCGCCGCCGACACCGCCCCGCCATGCTTGAGCCGCCCGGTCGCGAGCAGGACGGTGGCGCCCGCCGCCTCGAGGATGGTCGCCGAGCGGCAGCCGGCGTCGGCGAGCCACACCCGCGGCTCCCCTTGGATGTCCGCCCTATCCAGCGTCGCCCGGGCCGCCTCCATCATCGGCAGCAGCTGGTGGATGTCGGTGGCCGCCCGGATCACCTCGACGGCGATCGCCACCTGGCTCGTCTCGTCCGCCACCGTCGGCGCGTGGTCGGCGGAGCGGAAGCCGTCGGGGGTTGTCATCATCCGTGCGTCCGCTTCGGTGAAGCTTGGCGGCTCCTTCGGCTTCGGCCCCCCGTCTCGGCCACCTGGCGACCCGCCTCGGCCATCTCGTCCTCGTTGCACCGGCAGTGCGAGCCCGGCTCTCCGCCTTCATTTGGGCCGTGCGGCGAGCCGCCTCCTCGATCGCCGGCGCGGCCTCCTTCCGCTTCGCGCTCCGGGTGCCACGCCGGGTCCGCTCCGCGGGTAGCGCATCTCCGCGCCGGTCCACGCCGTCCTCCGCGCCCTCGGCCCGGTCGGTCGCCTCCGCCAGCCGCTCACGGGCCTGCCGCCGGAGCTCCTCGATGTTCGGGCCCATGTGGTCATAGCTCCTCGCGTTGTGTCGGCGCGCCGGCGCCCTCAGCTTGGCCCCGTCCAACGCCACCCGGCTCAGCTTCGCCAGCCCCCCCTCGGCGCAGATGTACAGCACCCGAATGTGCAGAGCCTCGACCGCCTTCAGGTGCTGACGCCGGACGCGCGGATCGATCGGCAGTCCGGGCACTGGATGGCCGCCAGCTGCCGGAAGGCCGCGTCCACCCAGCAGCGACGGTCGATCGCGCGCGACGACGTCAACCCGTGGGGCAGCCGTACAGGAGCACCGTCAGCATCATCCGCGGGTCGTGCGGCGGCGCCCCGTCCGCCTGCAGCGGGTCGAGAAGTTCCAGCCCGTGCTCCGGGCGCCGGTCCATGCCCACGGAGACGGCGTGGGTGAGCGCCACCACGGGAGTGTCGGACATGCCCAGCAAGCGCTCGTACTGGGCGACGATCTGGGCTCAGTCGGTCGCCTCGGCGCTGGGCGCCTGGTCATGGACGGCGGCGATCGCCCCGTGGAGCCGGTACGGACCGGCCGGTCCGATGGCCAGCGCCTTGGTGATGAGCGCCACGCCCTCGGCGATCTGGTCCGCGTCCCAGCACGACCCGGTCCTGGTCGGCCATCGAGATCAGCTCGCCCGGGGGCCCGGTGCGCGCGGGCCGCCGGGCGTCCGTGAGCAGCCTGAGCGCCAGCAGGCCAGTCACCCCGGCGTCGTCGGGCCGCAGCCCGTGGACGAGCCGAGCCAGCCGGATCGCCTCGGTCGCCAGCTCGGTTCGGTGCAGCGCCGACCCCGCCGTGCTGGCGCGGCCCTCGGTACAGACCAGGTGGCAAACGGGGAGCACCACCGCAAGGCTTCGCGCGCACTGGAGCCCCGACGGCATCCGAGAGGGGACGCCGCTGTCCCTGATCGCCTGCTTGGCCCGGGTGATGCGCTGGGTCATGGCCGCCTCGGGCACTCGGAACGCGCGCGCCACCTCGGCCGAGGTGCGGCCGCCGACCGCCCGTAGCGTCAGCGCGACCGGCGACGCCGGTGACGCCACATGAACCGCAGGATCAGCGTGTCGTCGGCCTCCGAGGCCCGCGGGTCAGCGGCGGGCGCCAGCCACTCTTCGGCCAGCATGGGCGGGACGACGGCGCGCGCTCTCCGCTGGCGGGCCTGCTCGCGGCCCGGCAGGTCAGGCAGGCGGCGGGAGGCCGCCGTGATCAGCCAGGCACGGGGATTGTCGGGGACGCCCTCCTTCGGCCACCGGGGTGGCGGCCACGAGCAGCGCCTCTTTGGTCGCGTCCTCGGCGGGATCGACGTGCCGGTAGCGGCGAACCACCGCGCCGAGGACCTGCGGGGTCGGCTGGCGGAGCAGGTCCTCGATCGCGGCCTCAGGCGCGGTGACGTCAGGGCTGGAGCTCGGCGCGGGACTCAGCGATGGGCCGCACATCCGCGTAGGCGCGCGCCGCGACGTCTGCCGGGCCGGGGCAGGAAGCCAGCCGGCCGGCGATCTCGGTCGCCCGGTCGAAGCTGTCGCACTCCACGATCCAGTAGCCGGCGAGGACCTCGGTGGTTTCGGCGTACGGTCCGTCTGTCACCACGGGGACCCCACCCTTCTTCTGCAGGCGCCGGGCGTGGACGGGCGCCGTGAGGCCACGGGTCTCCACGAGCTCGCCGGAGTCGGCCAGCTCCTGGTTGACCGCCTGCATGAACGCGCCCATCCCGGCGAGGTCCCGGGGGGACCAGACCGGGTGAGTGGCGCCCCTTCCGGCCATGGCGTCGTAGTCCTGCTGGGAGGCGTAGGTCAGGATCATGTACTTCATGGTGGATCCTCCTTATCGGCACTCCACGGTGGCGCTCACGAGGGACGGCGGAGCAGGCGGGCGGCACCGGACATCCCTTGCGATTCTGGACTCGGGTGCCGACCGCACTGAGCGTAGCCGATATGCTCCACTCACGGAGTGGACCAAGTCTCCGTGCGGGATCTTCGGAATCACACCGCCGACGTCTTGCGCCGGGTGGAAGCAGGCCAGCGCCTCCAGGTCACCGTCGACCGGCGCCCGGTAGCTGAGCTCGTCCCCCTCCCCCGCCGCGCCACCTGGGTGACCCGTGAACGTATCGTCGCCAGCCTCGTGCAGGCCGACGCCGGGCTGCGCTCGGAGCTGCGCCACGTTCTCCCTGACACCATCGACGGGCTGTGAGAGGGCTGCTCGACACCTCGGTGTTCATCGCCGATGAGCAAGGCCGGCAGCTCGCCGTGGCGCCCCTCCCCGAGGAGGGTGCGGTTTCGGTGGTGACCCGGGCCGAGCGGGGCTGGGCGTCCACTTGGCCGAGACCCCAGCGACGCGGTCTCGCCGTCTCTCCACGCTGCGCGCGGTGCAGACGACCTACTCCGCGCTGCCGGTCGACGAACACGTAGCATCGACCTTCGCGCGGATCGTTGCCGGTGCGCGACGAGCCGGCCGACGTCCCACCGTGCAAGACAGCTGGATCGCGGCCACCGCCGCCGCCAACGACGTCCCCGCCTTCACGCAGGACGCCGTCTTCGACGATATCCCTGGCGTCCGGGTGGTTCGAGTCTGATCAGGCGGTGACGGAGAGGGCGGCCACAACATTCCCGGCGCCCGGTGGTTGGGATCCTTGGCCGACCCGCTCAGCGGTGGGCCTCGGGGAGGGGCTGGCCCCCAATCGTTGAAGATGTTGATCCAGGGGTTTTGCGCAACCGCCTTGGCGCCTTCCCCCGATCACGTGTTCGGTCCAAGATTTTCAGGACCAAGTCAGCCTGTGCCTTCCAAGGAATTCATCCACGACCCAAGATGGTCCTGTTCCTGACCGTGACGGTGGTCCCCTCTCTGGTTGACGTTCGCACGGCGCCTCTGATCAGCCACGTAGGATGATGATCGTGGGATCTCCGCAGACGCTAAGCGAAGCCGACCGACGTCTTGTCGCCGCATGGGCCGCCGATTGCGCCGAGCGGGTTCTGGGGCTGTTCGAGGCCGACGCTCCAACAGATGACCGCCCTCGCACTGCCATCGCTCGAACCAGGGCGTTCGCCCGGGGAGAGATGAACGCTGGCGAGGAGATCCGCCGTCGATTCGTCGGTGGCGTCGCCGCCGGTGATGTGAAGGTGCCCGCGGCGTATGCCGCTTCCCGAGCCGCCGGTCAAGCCGTCGCCGTCTGTCACATGGGCGCGCACGCACTCGGCGCCGCCGCATTTGCCGTCCAAGCGGCAGGCCTGGCAGCCCCCGACCGGCCAGAAACGGTCAAGGACGAAATCCGCTGGCAGCTCACCCACATGCCCAAAGAGGTCCGGGCCGCCTTGCGAGCCCTCCCGCCCATCGGCGAGGACCGGTCAGGCCCACTCGGGCCCGGGCTCCTCGCATCAGGCCAACTCGGCACGATCATCCGTGACCTCCAAGCCGGTCTCACCCGATACGACCCGGACTGACCCGAGACGACGATCGCCGCAACGCAGTGCGATCCGCCCGTTGCCAGGAGTTCACGATCCGCCGTCGGGGGGATGGCCACGGATGAGGACGCCAAATCCATCGGCTCCAGCAGTTCGCGTCCAGGGTGGTGGGAGGAGGAGCCTGGGGGGCCCGGGCCCGACGCCTGTCACGCGGTGCTCTGGAGGCTCGGCATCATCGCGGCGTCCGTGGTGCTCTGGCGCCCTGCTCCTGCGGCGGACGTCGTAGCTTCCACCGAACCGGCGGCCGGACGGCGTCGGCGATGGTCCCCCATGCCCCCAATGGTTCAGGGTGTTGCTCCAGGGGTCCTTGCGCAACACCGCTTGACGATGTCGTCGACCCGGGCCAGCGTGCGCGTTCCCCGCCGAAAGGCCCGCCTCGATCGCGCGGTACGCTCCGGTCCAGCCCGTCACCCCCACGGTCCGGACGCTGCGCGACCGGCTGACCGGCGCCCCCGTGGGGAACGCCTGCGTCCTCGCCTGGGCCTGGCACGCGGGGATCGGGGGCCTCGGCTCCCCCTGGGCTCGGCGCCGGTCCACGCACGCCTCGAACGGGTGGCCGGCTTGGGCCGCAAGCCAGGGTGGCGCCGCCCCGGCGGGGTCAGCCGAGGACCGCGACCGGCGCGGGGCGATCGGCCCCGTTGACGGCGGCCAGCACCCGGGCCGACGCGCGGCGGAGCCGGTCGACGCCGAGCGGGCCGAGCCGGTCGCAGACCCAGTCCCAGTGCAGCGCGACCCAGTCGCCGGGGACGACGGCGGGGGCGAGCCCCAGCCCCCTGCGGGCCAGCCGCGCCGTCTCCGGCCGGGGCGCCCCATACCCGAGGCGCCGGCCGTCCCACACCAGCGGCCGTGCGCGCACGATCGCCCGATCCGCGGTCACGAGCTCGACGCGACCCCAGCGGATCCGGCAGCGGTCGAGGACGGCCAGCGGCGCCTCGACCCGCCCCCCGCGCAGCATCCCGACGAAGGGATAGACCGCGAAGACGTGGAAGGCGTGGTGGGCCACGCCGCCGGCCAGCGCCGGCTCCGCCAGGCGGCCCACCGTCCCCGAGGCGACCCGAGGGCGGAACCGCTCCGCCACGGAGGCGGCCAGGGCGGTCTGGGGGACCCGGTTCAGGAGCGGCCCGCCGACCCAGTAGGCGGCGACGACCCGCGGATCGAGGGGGTCCGGAATCCTGTTGGCGGCGGCGATGAGCTCGAGGTACGGGAAGGCACCGGCGAACTGGCGGGCGAGCTCGCGCAGCTGGCCGTCGGCGTCCCGCTCGCCCGCCGGCGCCCCGGCGTAACCGAGCAGCTGGGCGGCGGCATCGGGGCCACAGTACCCAAGGGCGTTGGGCGGGTAGGCGTACCGAGCGAAGAGGACCGGCCCGGTGGGCATCAGCTCACCCGGCGGCGGCGGCCGCCCGGTCACCGCGTACCCGGCGCGTGCCGGTCGTCACCAGCACGAGCGCTGCGGCACTGACGACCGCGATCCCGGCCAGCTGGGGCGCCAGCGGCACCCCCTGGACGCCGGCCGACAGCAGCGCGGTCACGACCGCCCCGAACACCAGCACCGCCGTGACGTCGACCGCCTGGGCGCGGGCGAGGGCGGCGAGCCAGGTGGCGACGTAGGCGGCGAGGGCCACCCCGGTCAGGGCCGCCAGGCCCCAGCCCGCACCGCCGAGGCCGACCAACCCCGCCAGCGAGCCCGAGACGGCGAGCCAGGCGACGAGCAGGACGCCTCCCAGCCCCATCCGGGCGAGCCCGACCGTGAGCGGGTCCAGGGTCGCGAGCAGCCGGCGGAGCACGATGACCTCGACCGCCCACAGCCAGGTGGCGGCGAGGATGAGCCCGCCGCCGGCGCCTCCCACCAGCCCGGCGAGCCCGCCGTTGAGCAGGACGACCCCGCCGACCAGAAGGGCCATGGCGCCGGCCTGGATCCGACCGACCCGCTCGCCCAAGAGGGGCACGGCCAGGAGCACGACCCAGATCACGAGCGATTTCTGGATGAAGGCGGCGTCGGCCGACTGGGCCTGGGCCAGCCCCTCGAAGAAGAGGACGAAGGGGACGCTGCCGCCGATCACCGCGACCGCCGCGAGCCCGCCCCAGGTGCGCCACCCGCGCCGCGGCACGGCGGATGACGAGCCCGCCGAAGGGCGGCCGCCCGCCCGGAGCCGGTTGCGGCCGACGAGGATCAGGCCCAGGAGCAGGGCCGCGACCAGGTTCTTGGCCGTCGTGTAGACGGTTGGCGAGGCCGCCACCTGGCGCACCGCCCACCCGTTGACGAAGATCGACACCCCGCTCACACAGGCGGCGCCCAGTGCCCACAGCAGGCCCGTCGCCGTCACCCGGGGTGCCAGCCCCGCGGCCCGCCGACGGGTCGGCTCACGCGTGTCCATCGCTCGATCCTCCTGTGCCGTCCATCAGCCGCTGCCGGTCGTCGGCCTCCTTACGGGTCAGCTGCGCGATCGCCAGTCCGCTGTGGGCGATGAGATGGGACCCGGGCCGGCACGACCGGCCGCCGTCGTCGAGGCCGAGGAGCTGGACCCGGTGGCGTCGGCCCTGCCGGTCGCGCACGACCGCCAGGCTCCGATCGTGGTCGACCGCCACCACCTCGACCACGCGGGCGACGCACATCAGCGGACGACCTGGCGCAGCACCCGGGCGGCGATGAGGGGAAGCGCCGCCGCCACCTTCGGGCTCAGCCCGTGGCCCGGTCCGAAGTCCTCCCCCTCCACCCCATACACGACCAGCTCGGCCGGGACCCGCTCCAGCGCCCCGGCCAGCCGGATCGCGGCCTCCACCCCCAGGCCGTGGGTGGAGGCCGCCCGCCCGCCCCGGCGGGCGCCGGCCCCGGGCTCGAGCCGGACGACCCGGCCCGGCCGGCTCCACCGCCCCGGCCCCGGCGGCTCGACGCGCGCGGCGTCGACGACCACGCACCGGTCCGCCCCCATGAGGGCATCGAGGAGGCGCAGCGGCTCGCCGTCGCACTCGACGACGTCGACGCCGGCCGGCGCCCGCAGCCGCACGAGGTCGGCGACCCGGGGCCCCACGCCGTCGTCGCCGCGGAGACGGTTGCCCACGCCGATCACCACCCGCCTCACCGGCGGTCGACCTCGAGCCGAAGGAAGTGGGCGGCGCAGGAGATGCAGGGGTCGTGGTTCCGCACCGCCTGCTCGCAGCGCCACCCGAGCTCCCGATCGCCGAGGTGGAGCCCGCTCTCCACCACGCGCCTCAGGTCGTCCTCGATGGTGAGCTGGTTCTGGGAGGTGGGCGGGACGATCCGGCAGGAGCGGATCACGCCGGTCTCGTCGAGGTCGTAGCGGTGGAGGAGCAGGCCCCGCGGCGCCTCGGTGGCCCCGCAGCCGGTCCCCGCCCGGGGGGCCACCGCGACCGCGGCGGGGTCGGGGGGTCGATAGGCGTCAACCAGGCGCAGGGCCTCGACGCAGGCGGCGACGATCTCGACCGCCCGCACGACGATGCTGCGGAACGGGTTGCGGCACGGCGCCACCAGCCCCGCCTCGGTGGCCGCCGTCCGGGCGGGCCCGTCGAGGAGGTCGTGGTTGAGGGCGAACCGGGCGAGCGGGCCGGTGAGGTAGGGGAGCCGGCCGTCGAGTCGAGCGTGGAGCGCGGTCGAGCGCAGGACCTGCTCCTCGACCACCCGGCGCTCGAAGGCCCGGGCGTCGAGGTCGAGGCCGTCCGACGACACGATCCGCCCGGCCTCGATGGGATACGCGCCGTCGCCGCGCAGGCCCACGAAGCGGTAGTCGGCCTCGAGGTCGGGGAAGTCGAAGGCGGCCACCCAGCGGACCGTCGCCAGGGCATCCTCGATCGCCCGCGCCAAGGGTTCGGCAAGGGCCTGGACCGCGGCCGCCGGCGGGGCGCGGTAGAAGCCGCCAACCCGGACGTTGACCGGGTGGATCGCCCGCCCCCCGACCACCTCCATGATCCGGTTGCCGATGCGCTTCAGCCGCAGCCCCCGCTCGACGGCGGCGCGGTCGAGCGCCGCGAGCTGGACCGCGTCCTCGCAGCCGAGGAAGTCGGGCGCATGAAGCAGGACCACGTGCAGGGCGTGGCTCTGGATCCACTCGCCACAGTAGAGGAGGCGGCGCAGGGCCCGGATCTCGGGGCTCACCGCGACCCCAAAGGCGTCCTCCACCGCCGCGCACGCGCTCAGCTCGTAGGCGACCGGGCAGATGCCGCAGATCCGGGCGGTGATGTCGGGGGCCTCATCGCCCCGCCGGCCCCGCACGAGGGCCTCGAAGAAGCGAGGTGGCTCGAAGATGTCGAGCTCGACGGTGCGGACCGTCCCGTCGCGGAGCTCCACCCGGAGCGCACCCTCGCCCTCGACCCGGGCGAGGGGGTTGATCTGCACGGTGCGGTCGCCGGGTTCAATCCGGTGGGTCATGGCGCAGGTGCTCCGATCGGAAGGCGGGGGCGGCGGCATTGAAGGTGCGGTAGAGGCGCTGGAGGTCGGGCCGGGAGACCCCGAGCCGGATGAACCGGTTCGTCAGGGGGCTCGGGCGGGCCGACTCCGCGGGTCCGAAGCAGCCGTAGCAGCCGCGGCCGACCGCCGGGCAGAGCGCGCCGCAGCCGGCACGGGTCACCGGTCCCAGGCAGGGCACGCCGGCCGCAACGAGCACGCAGACGGTGCCCCGGGCCTTGCACTCCTGGCACACGCTGTGCCCGGGCACGACCGGCGGCCGGCCGGCGATCAGCGCGGTGATCACCTCGAGGAGCTGGCGGCGGTCGACCGGGCATCCGTGCAGCTCGACGTCGACCGTGACGTGGGCCGCGATCGGGGTCGAGGTGGCAAGCGAGGCGATGTATTCGGGGTGCGCGTACACGACGGGGGCGTAGGCGCCGGCCACGGCGAAGTTGCGCAGGGCCTGGATGCCGCCGGCGGTCGCGCACGCCCCGATCGTGACCAGGACGCGCGAGGCCTCGCGCACCCGCCCGATGCGATCGGCGTCCTCGGGGGTGGTGATCGAGCCCTCCACGAGGGAGACGTCGTAGGGCCCGCCCTCATCGGCCCGCGACAGCTCGGTGAAATGGGCGACCCGGACCGCGCCGGCGAGGGCCAGGAGCTCGTCCTCGAGATCGAGCAGGCTCAGCTGGCAGCCGTCGCAGGAGGCGAACTTCCACACCGCCACCGATGGCCGCCAGCCCCCGCCGGGGATCACCGTTCGCGCTCCTGCAGCAGGCGGGCGACCCGGCCGCCGTAGGGGACGACCGGCCCGTCACGGCAGAGCAGCAAGGGCCCCAGCTGGCAGTGACCGCACAGGCCACCCCCGCACTGCATGTTCCGCTCCAAGGAGACCCGAATGGCGCTCGCCGCCACCCCCCGGTCCACCAGCGCCGCGGCGACCACTCGGATCATCACCTCGGGACCGCAGACGAGCGCCGCCGCGCGGGCGGGGTCGAAGGGCACGGCGTCCAACAGGGTCGTGACCAGGCCAACCGCCCCGGTCCAGCCGGGCGGGGCGGAGTCCACGGTCGCCCGGACGTGGGCGCCCGCCTCCCGCCAGCGCCAGAGGTCCTCCTCGTACAGCAGCTGGTCGGGGGCGCGCGCGCCGACCACAACCGAGAGGCGGCCCCCCCCGCCACCCTCGCGGGCGATCAGGGCGCGCACCGCCTCCCGCAGCGGGGCGAGCCCGATGCCGCCGGCGATCACGACGACGTCCGATCCGTCCAGCTCCTCGGTCGCCCAATGCGTGCCGAACGGTCCCCGGACCCCGACGACGCCGCCGATCGGGAGCCCGCAGAGGGCGCGGGTCACCGCCCCCACCGCCCGAACCGTGTGGTCGACCGCGGGCGACGCCAGCCCGCTGACCGAGATCGCGGCCTCGCCGATCCCGAAGGCGGTCAGCATGTGGAACTGCCCCGGCCGGGCGGCCGCAAGGGGCTGGTCGATCGGGGTGAGCCTGAGGGTGAACGTGTCGTCCGTCTCCCGGCGGCGGCCCACGAGGCGGTACCGACTCGGCGTCAGCGCCCGCCGGGCGGGCGTGGCCTCAGCCGGTGGCGTGGCCGGCCGAGCCATCGCCGTAGACGTCGAGGAGTCGCAGCTGGGTGGACTGCAGGTGGCGCATCATCTGCGCCGCGAAGCGCTGGACGAGCCGGTACCCGAAGGCGGGATCGGCCTCCGCCTTCGCCCGCAGGCAGGCCGCGTCGATCGCCACCGCCCCCACCGGGGCCACCGCCCGTCCGTCGAACACCCACCGGTAGGGGGGGAACAGCCACGACCAGCCGACCACGTCGCCGGTCTCGACCGAGTCGATCACGAGGCCGCCCCGCCCGGGGACGTGCAGCTCGATCGCGACACGGCCCCGCCGCACGAGGTAGCAGGCGTCGGCGCGGCTCCCCTCGGTGAAGAGCAGCTGGCCGGCCTCCAGCGCGACGTTGCGGGAGCAGCCGGCCACCTGCTCGACCTCCTCGGCGTTCAGCCCCTCGAGGATGGGCAGGGCGGCGATCAGCTGGGCGATGGTGTCGGGCATGTCACGACCCCCCGGGTGCCGGTCGTGCGGCCGTCGCGCCATCGGCGCGGCGGATGGCGTCCACCTCCTCGCACAGGTCGATCCCGACCGGGCACCAGGTCACGCAGCGCCCGCACCCGACGCAGCCGGACTCGCCGAACTGGTCGTGCCACGTCCCCAGCTTGTGGGTGAGCCATTGGCGATAGCGCGCGCGCGTCGACGGCCGGACCGGGCCGCCGTGAATGTAGGAGTGGCCGACCTCGTAGCACGAGGCCCAGCGCCGCTCGCGCTGGCTGGCGCCGGTGAGGTCGGTGGTGTCCTCGACCGAGGTGCAGAAGCAGGTGGGGCAGACCATCGTGCAGTTGCCGCAGGCGAGGCAGCGGTCGGCGACCTCGTCCCAGCGCGGGTGCTCGAGGTTGCGCTCGAGCAGGGCCGGCAGCCCGTCTCGGTCGAGCCGGCGGCGGATCCGGGCCGCCGCGTCCCCCAGGACCCCGTCGCGACTCCGGCGGTCAATCGTGGTCGCGCTCGCGCCCCCGACCGCCCTGAGCAGAGCGGCGCCCGCGCCCGTCGCCGACCGGGACAGGAAGCGGTGGCCGCCGCCGTCGACGAGCTCGGTGAGGGCGAGATCGAACCCGGATCGGGCGTCCGGCCCGGTGCCCATCGAGGTGCAGAAGCAGGTGGCGGCGGGGCTGCCGCACTCCGCGACGACGACGAAGGTCTGGGCGCGGCGGCGCAGGTAGGCGGGGTCGGCCGCGCCGGCCGCGCCCAGGACCCGGTCCAGGACCCCAAGGCCGGCGACGTCGCAGGGCCGGATGCCCACCAGCGCGGTCGGCGGGGCGTCCACTCCCGCCTCCGCGATCTCCACCCCGCCAGCGCCGGCGCTGGCGCGCCAGACCCGGTCGCGGGGCGGGAGCACCTGCGCCTTGGCGGAGTGGGGCCCGACCGCCCAGGCGAAGAACGCGGGGGACTCGGTGCGCTCCAGACGGTACCGGCCGGGATCCTGGGCGTCCCGCCAGCCGGCGGGGAGGTCGGCCACCCCGGCGATCTCGGCGAGGGTGATCGCCCCGTCGCGCACCACCGGGCCGAGGGTGCGATACCCCCGGCGGCCCAGGGCGCCGATCAGGCGGTCGATCCCCTGCGGGTCGAGGACCGCCCAGTCGTCGGCCGGCGGGCGCGACGGCCGAACGTCCATGGCCCGATGGTCGCGCCCGACGCGAGCTGCCACCTGCGGGAAACCACGGGGGGCGGCGGCGGGGCTTCCCCCGGCGGCTGGTTCCGCAACGCCTGCACCCGGGAGCGCACGATGGCCGCCGTGGAGCTGGCCGACCTGGTGGCGACCTCGGCGCGCGTGACGGCAACGACGTCCCGGCTGGCCAAGGTCGAGGCGATCGCGGGGTGCCTGCGGGCGGCGGGCCCGGCAGGGGCAGCGGTCGCCGTCGCCTACCTGGCCGGGGCCGTACGGCAGCGGCGGCTGGGGATCGGGACGTGGGCCTTGGGCGAGCCCCCGCCGCCGGCGGCCGTCCCCGGCCTCACCCTCGAGGCGGTCGATCGGGCGTTCGCCGAGATCGAGGCGCTGGCCGGGCCCGGCGCCGCCGCCGCCCGGCGGGAGCGGCTGCGCGCCCTCCTGGGCCAGGCGACGGTCGACGAGCAGCACTTCCTCACCCGGCTCGTGCTCGGGGCGCTGCGTCAAGGCGCCCTGGCCGGCCTCGTGACCGAGGCCGTCGCCCGCGCCGGCGGGGTCGAGGCGTCGGAGGTCCGACGGGCGGCGATGCTGGGCGGCGAGCTTGCGGAGGTCGCGGCCGCCCTGCTCGGCTCCGGGCGCGACGGTCTGGCGGCGTTCCGCCTCGCCGTCGGCCGGCCGGTGCGGCCGATGCTCGCCGCGACCGCTCCATCGTTGGCGGCGGCGGTGGCGGAGCTGGGCGACGCCGCGGTGGAGTGGAAGCTGGACGGCGTTCGGATCCAGGTCCACCGCGCGGGCCGTGCGGTGGCCGTGTTCACCCGCACCCTGGAGGCGATCACCGAGCGGGTCCCTGAGCTGGTCGAGGCGGCCCTGGCGCTCCCCGTGCGCCAGATCGTGCTCGACGGGGAGGCCATCGCCCTTCACCCGGACGGACGGCCACGGCCCTTCCAGGAGACCGCCGCCCGCACCGCCACCCGGACCGGCGTCGAGGCGCTCCGCAACTCTCGCCCGCTGACCCCGTTCTTCTTCGACTGCCTGCACCTGGACGGCGACGACCTCTTCGACCGCCCCGCTCAGGAGCGCATCGCGGCGGTGGCGGCGGTTGTGCCACCCCCGCTCTGGGTGCCGCGGGTGGTCACCGGCGACCTGCAGGTGGCGTCCGGGGTGCTGGATGAGGCCCTCGGCCGGGGGCACGAGGGGGTGGTGCTCAAGGCCCTGCCCGCCCCGTACGAGGCCGGCCGCCGCGGGCGGTCCTGGCTCAAGGTCAAGCCCCGCCACACGCTCGACCTCGTCGTGCTCGCCGCCGAGTAGGGACACGGCCGGCGCCGGGGCTGGCTGTCGAACCTCCACCTCGGCGCCCGGGATCCGGCGACGGGCGGGTTCGTCATGCTCGGCAAGACCTTCAAGGGCCTCACCGACGCAATGCTGACGTGGCAGACGGACCGGCTCCTCGCGCTGGCGACCGATCGGGGCGGGTCGGTCGTGGCCGTCCGACCCGAGCTCGTCGTCGAGATCGCCCTCGACGGCGTCCAGACCAGCCCGCACTACCCGAGCGGCCTCACCCTTCGCTTCGCCAGGGTCGTGCGCTACCGGGAGGACAAGCCGGCGGAGGAGGCCGACACCGTGGAGACGGTCGGCGCGCTGCTGCCGGCCGCTGCCGGCGGGGGACCCGCCCCCAGCGCCGCCGGCTGAGCGGACCCGGCCGCCCGCCGCCGGTCGGCTGCGGATTCGCCCGCGACCGCCGGTCCGGCGCCGCCCCGCCGACGGGGCCGGGGATCGACCGCCCTACAGCACCAGGAGCACGAGGGTCACGAGCGCGACCGCCAGCCCCGCCGTCGCCGCGGCGGCGCCCCAGCCCCAGCGGGCCCAGATCGACCGGGCCGCGGCCGCCAGCCCGCCTGAGGTCGGGGCTGTGGCCCCGACCCACGCGGCGGCGACCGGCCGGGGAAGCCAGCCGGCGTCGACGGCGGCGGTGACCGCCTCGAGCCAGCGGGCGCCCTCGCTGGTCGGCGGGGGCGGCGCCACGCGGGATCCGGGGTCCGGCCCGCCGGGGTCGGGCAGGCGGGCGAGGTCCGGGTACCGTCCGGCGAGCCCGACCACCCAGTCGAGCTCCGCCGGGCGGAGCGCGCGCCGGGTGGCGGCGGTCGGCGCGGCCGTCATCCCGGGCGTCCCCGGTCGCCGTCGGGCGTCCGCTCCCGGCGGCTGAGCGCGGCCCGAACCGCGTCCAGCCGCTCGCGGAGGTTCAGCGCGTCGATCGTCGCCACATCCCGGGCGAAGTCCCAGATCACTGTTCGGGTCTCTGGGGACAGGCCCTCGGGCCTGGAGGCCTCGTGGACCGCGGCGAGGAGCATGAAGTTCACCGCAGCCGAGTAGCTGGCCTCGACCGGCGGTTCGGCCTGGAGGAGGATCGCCTGCGTCTGCCGCACGAAGCGCTCGATCCGGTCGTCGAGCACCACCGTCTTCTTCACCACCGCCATCGACGACCCTCGCAGTAATTCGCGGAAGCTCAGCATCCAAGAAGATAGGACGATCAGACGCTCCCGTCAACCCCATCGGGTGCCAGACCCGTGACGGCCGGGCGGGGTCAGGCCGGAGCCTCGTCCAGCTGCGCGACGACCCGGGCGAGGAGGGCCCCCAGGGGGCGAGCGGCCCCCCGCCCCACCCGCAGGACCTCCTCCCCGTCCACCGGGCCGGGAGCGAGGCCGCTCGCCGGGTTCGTGACCAGCGAGAGGGCGAGGATCCGGGCCCCGAGGTGGTGGGCCGCGATCGCCTCGAGGACGGTGGACATGCCGACGACGTCCGCCCCCAGCCGGGCCAGCATCGAGACCTCCGCGGGGGTCTCGAACTGGGGCCCCAGCACCCCCGCATACACGGCCTCGGGCACGGTCGGGTCGAGGCAGCGGACCAGCCGGCGCAGGCCGGGGTCATAGAGCTGGCCGACGTCGATGAACCGGCCCCTGTGGGGCGCGGGCGGGAGGGGCCCGACGAGGGGGGAGCGACCGGTGAGGTTGAGATGGTCTCGGAGCAGGACCGGGCCGCCCACCGGCACCTCGGGCCGCAGCGCCCCGGCGGCGTTCGTGAGCACGACCGTCCGGGCTCCGGCCAGAACTAGGCTCCGGACCCCGTGGACCACCACCGCCGGCGGGTGGCCCTCATA
This sequence comes from Candidatus Dormiibacterota bacterium, assembly GCA_027306595.1. GTDB lineage: Bacteria > Chloroflexota > Dormibacteria > Aeolococcales > Bog-877 > DAHUZL01. The sequence continues at coordinate 50,913 of DAHUZI010000137.1, forward strand.
GAGGTGGACCCGCCCGGAGATGACCGCCACCCGCCGACCGGCCACCTCGACCGCGCTGATCCGACCCGCGTGGCCGGGCGCGCTGGGGCGGGGATAGCCGGGCAGGTCGCTGGTGGCGAGCCGGGCTCGCGCCCGTCCCAGTCGCGCCTCGGCGGCGGCCCAGCCCGATCCCAAGACGATCGCGACCTCGGGCGGTCCGCCGAGCCGGTCGCGAAGGACGGCGGCCGCCCGTGCGGCCAGCCGGAAGGGCTCGTCGCCGCCCGTGGGCGGCCGCCGGGGCGTACCCTCGGGCCCCAAGCTCACTCCCTGGCGTAGGGGACGCCGTCGGCGGCGGGCGGCCGCACCCGGCCCACGAGCCCGGCCACCGCCAGGATCACGGCGATGTAGGGCGCCATCAGGAGGAAGGCGGACGCGATCGGCACGTTCAGCACCGACAGGTTGCTCTGGAGGGAGTCGGCGAACCCGAACAGCAGGCAGGCCGAGGCGGCCCACAGCGGCTTCCAGCGGCCGAAGATCATCGAGGCCAGGGCGACGTAGCCCAGCCCTGAGGTCATGGAGGCGGTGAACTGGCCGGTGCTGCCGATGGTGAAGGCGGCGCCGCCGACCCCGCCGATGGCGCCGCCCAGGATCACGTTGCGGTAGCGGATGAAGAGGACCCGCAGCCCGAGCGTGTCGGCGGCCCGCGGGTGCTCGCCGACCGCGCGCACCCGCAGCCCCCAGCGGGTGTGGAAGAGGCCCACGTGGATCACCGCCACCAGCGCCAGGGCGAGGTAGAGGAAGACGTTCTGGTCGAAGACGATCGGCCCCAGCAGGGGGATGCGGTCGAGGAGCGGCACCGCGATCGGGGCGAAGGTGTTGGGGGAGTTGAGGGTCGCCTGGTTGGGCGTCAGGACCTGGGTGTCGAGGAAGGTCGTGAGCCCGGTCGCAAAGGTGACGATGACGAAGCCGACGATGATCTGATCGGCGCGGTAGCGCAGGCAGAGGAAGGCGAGCAGCGCTCCCAGGAGCGCCCCCGCCAGGGCGCCGCCCACCATCCCCAGCCAGAGGTCCCCGGTCACCGAGCCGAGCACGGCTCCGAGGAGGGCCCCGGCCAGGAACTGGCCCTCGATCGCGATGTTGATGACGCCGCTGCGCTCGCACATCACCCCCGACAGGGCTCCGAAGATCAGGGGCACGGCGTCGATGAGCGTGCTCGACAGCATTCCCTCGAGGCTCATCTCCGACCCGCGGGCGGCCCAGATCACGAAGGCGAGCCCGAAGGCGACCAGGCCCAGGGCGAGGAGGGCGTAGGTGCCCCGCCCGCGGGGGCGGAGCACCAGCGCGAGCCCGGCCGCCACCGACACGAAGGCGAGCGCGAAGTTGGTGATCCGAACCGGCACGACCGCCACCGGGATGCTGGTGGCGGGGGCGGCGTTCAGGTTGAGCCGGGCCACCGTCGAGCCGTCGACGCCGGCGGCAAGGAGCCAGGCGATGGCGAGCGCCAACCCGACGCACACCGCCCCGTGCCAGTGGCGACGGGAGCGGACGCCGCCCCCGGCGGCGCGGGTCACCGCCGCCCAGCTGAGCTGACTCACCCGCCCCACCCCTGGGAGAAGCCGCGCAGCCCCCCGCCGGCGGCCCGGATGCGGAAGATCTGGCGCACCAGGGCGGGCGCGGCGATGAAGAAGACGATGACCGCCTCGATCACCTCCACCAGCTCGATCGGGATCGAGGTCTGGGCCTGCATCGCCAGACCTCCGGCCTGGAAGCCGCCGAAGAGGAGGGCGGCCAGAACCACCCCGCCGGGGCTCGCCCGGCCGAGCAGGGCGACGATGATCGCGGTGAAGCCGAGGTCGGTGCCGAAGTTCGGCACCAGCTGGTTGTCGACGCCGAGGATCTGCACCCCGCCGGCGAGCCCCGCCAGCCCCCCGGCGATGACGAATGCGAGGGTCACCATCTTGGGGATGTTCACGCCCGCGACCCGGGCGGCCTCGTGGCTCGCCCCCACCAGCCGGAAGCGGAACCCCAAGGTGGTGCGGCCCAGGAGCCAGGCGACCGCCCCGGCCGCCAGCAGGGCCGCCAGGATCCCGGCGTTCACGCGCAGGCCGGGCCCCGCGAGGTGGGGGAGCAGGACCGCAGACGGGGTGGGCCGGGAGATGGCGTTCACCTGGAGCCCCCCGCCCAGGAAGAAGCGGAGCCCGAGCAGGAAGACCAAGAGGTTGAGGACGACGTAGTTGAGCATGATCGTGACGATCACCTCGTGGGCCCCGGTGTGGGCCTTGAGCCAGCCGGGGATCCAGCCCGCCGCGGCGCCGCCGGCGAAGCTTCCCACGAGCCCGATCGCGAGATGGAGGGTCGCCGGCAGCCCGGGCCAGCCCAGCCCCACGGCCGACCCGACGATGCCGCCGGCGATCATCTGGCCCTGGGCGCCGATGTTGAACATCCCGGCCCGGAAGGCGAGCGCCACCGCGAGCCCGCTGAGGAGCAGGGGCGCGGTGTCGACCAGGGTCTCCGAGATCGGGGTGAAGGCGGCGGCGAACGCGCCCGCGGTGCGCGCCTGGAAGGCGTGGACATAGGTGGCGGGGTCGCCGAGCATGCCGGTGAAGAGGGCGGCATAGGCGCCCTCCACCAGCGCCCACGAGGTGTGGAGGGCCCGCCCGGGATCGTCGAGGAGGCGGCCCCAGTCGTGCAGGGCGGTGGTGTTGGTGACGACGATGATGACCGCGCCCACCACCAGGGCCGAGAAGATGGCGAGGGCGGTGACCAGCGGGGTCCCGGATCGAGCCACCCGCCCGGCGGCGCGCGCCGGCCACCGTCCGGCGGGGGGCGGGGCCGCCCCGGCCAAGCCCGCGGCCTGCGGCTCGGCGGCGAGCTCCGCCGCGGGCGGCGCCTCGGATCGGGGCGCGGCCGCGTCGCCGGCCTGGGCTGCCCGCGGGGGATCGCCCGCGGTCACGGGACGGCCCCAGCCCGGCCGCCGGTCACCCCCGCCATCAGCAGCCCGACCGTCTCC
>DAHUZI010000138.1 GCA_027306595.1 Candidatus Dormiibacterota bacterium
CGCCGCCTTCACCGTCTCGCCTCGGGCCCCGCTCCCGCCGCCGTGCGGCGGGCGGACGCGGCCGCCCCGCTATCGCCACGTCGTCGTCATCGTGATGGAGAACCAGGGCTTTGCCCAGGTGGCCGACGCCCCCCACGCCCCCTACCTCGCCCGGCTCGGCCGTGCCTGCGGGCTGGCGACCGACTACCACGCGGTGACCCATCCCAGCCTTCCCAACTACCTGGCCCTGACCGCGGGCTCGACCTTCGGGATCGTGGACGACGGCGAGCCCCAAAGCCACCCGCTCGCCGCCGCCAGCCTCTTCTCCCAGCTGCACGGCGACTGGCGGGCGCTGGAGGAGTCGATGCCGACCGCCTGCGACCGGGTGACCCAGGGAAGCTATGCGGCCCGCCACAACCCCGCCGTGTACTTCACGAACCTCGGCGCCGCCTGCCGCCGCCACGACGTCCCGCTCCGCTATCCGCTCGACCTCGGCGCGGCGTTCACGCTGATCACCCCCAACATCTGCAACGACATGCACAGCTGTCCGGTGGCGGTCGGGAGCCGCTGGCTGGCGGGGATCGTGCCCCGGATCGTGGCCAGCCGCCCCTACCGGGCGGGGACGCTCGTGGCGTTCATCGTCTGGGACGAGAGCGACACCGGTCCCTCGAATCGGGTCGCCGCCTTCGTCGTCGCCCCCTCGGTCCCCCCGGGCCTGCGGGTGGGGACCCGCTTCACCCACTACGCACTGCTGCGGACCGTGGAGCAGCTCCTTGGCCTTTCCCGCCTCCGGGCGGCGAGGACCGCGCCCTCGATGGTTCGGCCCTTCCACCTCTGAGCGGGACCCCTGGGGGCCGCGGGCCCCATCGCGCGGCGGCCAGGGGCGAGGGTGATGGGCGGCCGCCGGGGCCAGACCCCGTCGATGCGCCGGCCGCCGGTGACCAGCTGGACGGCCGCTGCCCCCAAGCGACGACCGTGTGTGCCCGTGGCACCGCTCGAGGCCGGCCTCGGCCCTGTGCCCCCGTCCACGTTCGCAGGTGCGGTGCCAACTCTCCTCCGGGTGCGCCGCCCACCTCCGCGGCTGGCCTCGGGCGGAGCCGGGGCTGCGCCCGCATCCCCCAGCGTCGATCCGCGGCGCCCAGACCACGCGCCTTCTCGGGCCGTCTCAGGACGCAGCCGCTGAGGCGTGGACCGGCTCCGTCGCCACCGCCGCCAGTAGTCGGTGGCGGGCGGGCGGTGGACGTTGTGGTCCGGGCGTTCCCCGAGGCGGTCGGCCGCCGACTTTCGGGCCGCAGCACGCGGCAGCTGCGGTGCTGGGACGGCCGGAGTCTCGTGCGACCGAGCCTGGCCGCCGGGCCGGGGCGGGGTCGCCGGCGGTCGCGTGAGGCCTCCAGGCGGCGGACGGCCGCCCGGGGCGCCGCCCGCTACGGCCGGCAGCCCCGGAGGGTGAGGGTGTACCGGACCCCCGCCCGGGCCCGCAGGGTGGCGGCCCCGCTTCGGGTGCGGACCGTGGTCCCCGCCGGTGCGACTCGGGCCAGCGTGCTCCCGTGGGGGATCGGCACCGCGAGCTGGAGCGGGTCCACGCTCACGAGCTCGGCCGAGCGGGGGAGGGGGCAGCCGGCGCGGTACCGGTAGACGACGGCGGCGCGGGCTCCGCCGATGGATCGGGCCAGGAGGCGGGAGCCCTGGCGGTAGCCCCAGTCGTCCCCCGCCGGCACGTCCACGTGATAGGGGCGGGCGACGCCCTGGCCCCGGGTGACCGTGAGGCGAAGGAGCGCCCCCAGCGCCCGTGCCGTGCTGGGGCTGATGGGGGCGCCCCCCGACCACCGCGTGACGTAGTAGATGGCGGGGGTCCCGAAGATCGCGCTCTGGACCATGTGGGGCACCGCCTGCGGTCCCACGATCTCCCAGCCGTCGCCGTCCACCAGCTGGAGGGGATCGGCGGCGGCGACGATCGTCGAGCGATCGCTCCAGGTCTCGGCGCTGTTGGCGTCGTAGAGGCGAAGGAGGTCCTGCAGCCCGCCGAACTGGGGGGCCATCGCGCTCCCGTCGATCACGGCGGTCGGGCGGGCGGCCCAGGCGTCCCGGCTGATCAGCGCCATGTAGCGGTAGAGGGCGGCCGCCCCGATCCCGAGCGTGGGGTCCGCGAAGGTGCGGTCGGGCGGGATCATCGCCCCCCAGTCGAGCTTGAGCCCGTCGGCGCCGAGCCCCGTCGGCCCGGTCCCCACCAGCTGGCGGATCTGGGCGGCCAGGTGGGCGGGGTAGCCGGCCGCGGTGGGGTCGATCCAGGTCGGCGTCTGTCCCTTCACCGACGACTTGATCCACAGCGGCCACCACAGCAGGACCCGAAGCCCCTGGGCGTGGAGCTCGGCGATCAGCCGCCGCATCCCGGCGACCCCCCCGAATCGCGTGCTCGGGAGGGAGCGGCCCAGGGACTGCTGCCACTGGGCGTCGATGACGACCGTGAAGTGGCGGATCCCGAACCGCTGCCGCCAGAGGTCGACGTACCGGCGGACCCACGCGGCGGTGAAGTCCTCGTCGGTGCGGGCCTCACCGGTCACCCACTGCTGGCCCCAGGTGTCGACGATCGGCCAGTACCACCAGCTCGGCCGGGCGCCGGGCGGGGCGGCGGCCGTCGCCGCCTTCAGGCTGCGCAGGGCGGCGCCGTAGGCGCGAAGCCCCCCCTCCCAGCCCCCGGCGAGGGTGAGCGCGAAGGCGGGGAAGCGCAGCCAGGTGCCCCGCTGGCCGACCGGTCCGGCCGGGGCCGCCGTCCGCCCGCCCGCCCCCCGGTCGGCGAACTGCCGGATCGTCGCGAGCGGGTAGTCGACGCTGACCGCCCCGGCGGCGGTCACGGCGAGCCGGCGCGCGTTCGGGAGCTGGACGAGCCCGATCCCCAGCCAGCCGACCGGCGTCGACAGCTCGACGTCGTAGGGGGGAGGGGCGAACGGGCCGTTGGGGAGCGGGTGGTGGACGCCGAGGAAGGTCTCCGGCGTTCTGGTGTTCGGCTGGCGCACCCCAGGGTCGGGGCTGTACCCGGTGGTGACGGACCCCATCGGCAGCCCGGTGCGGCCGTCGGTGAAGAAGCCCGGCCGGCGCCGGGGGGCCGACCCCAGTCGGGCGCTGAAGCGGACGGTGAAGAAGGTGGGGTGCGCGGCCACGACCGCCTGGACCAACGCCAGGCCGGCCGCGCTCGAGACGGTGACGGTCGCGGTCGAGCCGGAGGCGGTGGTCTCGAGCCGGGCGGAGCGCGGCAGCTGCGCCCGGCCCACCGTCGCCGCGATCGGGAGGACGAGCCGTCGCGTCGCCATCGCGTTCTCGATGGTGAGCCGGTCACCGCTGGCCCCGACGAGCAGGCGATACGCCGGCTCCCGGATGGCCCACCCCCGCCCCCCGCCGGCGGTGCGGGTCGCCGTCCAGCTCGCCGTCAGGCGGGCTGAGGGCCGGGCGACCGGCGCCGCCGCGGCTCCGACGGCGCTGAGGGCGAGACCGGACGCCGCAGCGAGCGCGAGCGGAGCGCGAGCCAGCACCGCCCGAGTCTCCCGCTCGACCACGGCCGTGGCGTCCGTGGTCGCCCGGGCCGGCGGGCGGGGGGATTCACCCGCCCGCCGGCCCGGGTTCCGATCAGCCGCGCAGGCCGCGAGCGGGGACGGGTGGGGCTTCGCTCGCCCGGACCGGCCCGACCTGGGGGGCGGCGCCGTTCGAACCCGCCGCGGGCCGGTGGTGGGAGCGCAGCCGGGCGGCCGAGAAGAACGCGGCCACCGCCAGAAGGCTGGTCATCGCGTAGAAGGCGACGTGCAGCCCTGAGGTGAAGATCCGGGCCTCGTCGGTGGGCAGGGTGCCGTTGCCCACGAAGAGGGCAAACGCGATCGAGGTCGGGATCGACCGGGAGGCGACCAGCACCGCCAGCGTGAACGAGAAGATCATCCCCACGTTGGCGAAGGTCCGGAGCAGCCCCGACGCCACCCCGAATACCCGGGGCGGCACGACCTTCATGACGGCGGCGTTGTTGGCCGGGAAGAAGGCGGCGGCGCCCAGCCCGTTCACCACCGCGATGAGGGCGATGAGCGCCAGCGGGGTCGACACCCCGACCTGGGCGTACAGGAGGAGGGCGACGACCTGGATCGCCAGGCCGAAGGTGGCCGGGGTCGCCGCCCCGATCCGATCCACCAGCCGTCCCATCAGGGGGCTGGTGATCCCTCCGATCACGTACCCGGGCACGAGGAGGAGCGAGGCGTCCAGCGGGCTCAGGTGACGGGCGCCCTGCAGGTACATCAGGAGGAGGAAGAGCACCGCGAAGCTGCCGAGCGCCTGGAAGACGGCGGCGAGGAGCGAGCTGGTGACGGTCGGGACCCGGAAGAGGGAGAGGTCGAGCATCGGCTGGGCCTGACGGCGCTCGATCCCCACGAAGAGGGCGACCGCCAGGAGCCCGCCGGCCAGCACCGCCCCGATGCCGGTGGTGATCGGGGACGAGGCCAACTCGATCATCGCCCACAGGACGGCGAAGAGCCCGGCGCCCAGGACCAGCATCCCGACCACGTCCAGGCGCTGCCGACGCCGCTCGCCCCGATCGTGGAGGACCCTGACCGCGACCGCCAGCGCGACCAGGCCGATCGGGATGTTGATGAAGAAGACCCCGCGCCAGGAGATGGTCGTCACGATCAGGCCGCCGAGGACGATGCCGAGGACGGCTCCGATGTTCCACCCGATGGCGTTGAACCCGAAGGCGCGGCCCCGCCGCTCGGGGGGGAAGGTCTCCGCGATCACCGCGCTGCTGTTGGCGGCGATCAGGGCGCCGCCCACCCCCTGGATGACGCGGGCGCCGATGAGCGCCATCTCGCTCCAGGCCAGCCCGCAGAGGAGCGACCCGATCACGAAGACGACGAACCCGGCCTCATACATCCGCACCCGTCCGAACATGTCGCCCAGCCGGCCCACCTGGGTCGTGAGGAGGGTGAGGACGAGCAGGTAGCCGATCACGACCCAGACCACCGCGCCCAGTGAGATGTGGAGGGTCCGCTCGATCTCCGGCAGCGCCAGGATCACGATGGTGGTGTCGACGGCGGCGATGAGGACGCCGATCATCACCACCGCGAGGGCGAGGCCGGTGCGCGGCGGGGGCAGGGGGCGGCGCTCGGGGACGGCGACGGGGGCGCCGGTCACGACGCGCGCCGCCCCGCCGTGCGCGCCTGCGGCCGTCGGGCGGCCGCCTCGATGCGTGCCAGGAGCCGGCGCAGGACCGCCGGCTCGCCGGCCTCCAGCGACCGCCCCAGCTCGGCGTCGAGCCGGCGGGCGACCGCATGGCCGGCGGCCTGCGCCTCCCGTCCCCGGTCGGTGATCCGGACGCGGATCGCCCGCCGGTCGGCGGCGTCGGTGGCGCGCACCACCAGTCCGCGCTCGGCCAGGTGGTCCAGCTGGTGGGTCAGGGTCGGGCTCTCCACATGAAGCCGGGCGGCGAGGTCGCACTGGCGCAGCGCGTCCTCCCGGACCAGCTGGTCGAGCGCCAGGTACAGGGGCCGGCTGAGGCCGACCGCGTCCAGCTCCTGGTTGAAGCGCTCCCCGACGGCCTTGGCCGTCACCTGGAGCTGGCGGCCGAGCGATTCGATCGGGGCACCAGTGGAGTTCAGGGCCTGCACCGGCCCAGTGTATCAGATAGTTAGCACCCTATCAGTCGGCGCCGGGGGCGCCCCGGAACGCGGCCAGCCACCGCTCCGTGTCCCCGCGGCTGGGCCGGGGCTTGCCGCTCCCCGGCGCGTCGGGGGCGGCCGGGCGGCCGGGAGCGCGCCAGCCGGGGTCCAGCCGATCGAGGAGCGACCCGCCGCTCGCCGTCGCCGCCCCGAGCTGGCGGGCGGCGTCCTTGAGCGCCCGGTCGCTGGTGACCAGCCGCACCCCGAACGGGCCGTGGGCGGTCGCCAGGATCAGCTCGAGCAGCCGGTCGTCCCCCGACTGGCCCGGCTCCGGGTACCGGACCTGGACGCCGGCCCGGCTCGATGGGCCGCCGGCGGGCGGGGGCCCATCGAACACGATCGTGCAGCCGGCCGGTGCCAGGGCGGGGACGGCGGCCAGCCGCTCGACCAGGTATCGCTGCGCAGCGCCGAAGGCGCGCGCCACCAGGAGGTCGCGGACCGGGCGCCACGCCCACGCGACGTTGGTCCCGTCGACGAGCAAGCGCTCGCCCGGCCCGGCGGCCCAGGCCCTCGGCCGCGGCGCCTGCCCCACTCGCGGCCTCACCGCCCGGCCCCCCCCGCGTCCGGGCCGCCGGCGGTCAGCGCCGGCCCCGCCGGCACGGGGACGGTCGCGGGGACGGGAAGGGCCGCCGCCAGCCGCTCGCACCGGGCCCGCAGGGCCGGGGCCAGCGCGTCCACCCAGCGGCCCGGGATCGCGGCCGGGCCCGATCGGAGCCCGGCCAGCCCACCCGCCAGCGCCCCCACGCTGGCCACGGTGCCCGGATCGCCCCCGCGGTTGGCGGCGGCCACCACGACCGCCTCCAGGTCGTCGGAGACGGCAAGGAGGCCGACCACGGCGCCGAGCACCCCGACCCCGTCGTCGCCCCCGGGGTCGACCGTCGTCGGCTGCAGGGCCGCGAGCGCCCAGCCGGGCAGGTCTTCGCAAAGGGCCTGGACCGTCCGTCGCGCCGCCTCGCGGACCGGGTGGCGCCCGAGGTCGGCGGCGAAGAGGCACGCGCCCACGGCGAGGAAGGCGGCGACCGGATCGGCGTGCGTCACCTGCGCGCTGCGAAACGCGGCCCGACGGAGCTGGACCCGATCGCCGCCCGCCGCCAGCACGAGCGGCAGCGCCCGGACCAGGGCTCCGTCCCCCGGCCGCCCCGGGCGGATCCGGGCTGCCACCGCCGCCGCCCGATCCAGGGTCGCGCCGTCGGCGAAGGCGCCGAGGGCGGCGCTGGTGATCGCCCCCGGCTCCGCGGCCCCTGCCGCCAGCGCGGCTCGCCACCGCTCCGCGCAGTCCACCGCCACCACCTGGCGATGGGCGACCCAGCTCTCGGCGCCGGCGAGCGCGAGCGCCGCGGGGGCCCCGATCGCCTCGCAGCCGGGCGGGAGGTCGCGCAGCTGGGGGGCGAAGGCGCCTTCGGCCGACCCCTCGGCCGCCCCGTCCAGCTCGGCCCGGCCAGCGGCGAGCCCCAGCGCCCCGCCGATGCACAGGCCGAGCAGGCACCCGACCGCGGCCGCGCCGGGGTCGGCTGTGGCCCGGGGATCGCGGGCGGCGACCGTGATCATGTCCACAGCCTACCCGCGAGCGCGCCCGCGCACTGCGGGGCGCCGCCCGAGGCCGGGCGTAGACTGGCGGCGAGAGGGGGGACGAGGAGCGACGATGCCGGGAGGACGGATCCGCATCCTCACCGCCAAGGTGGGGCTGGACGGGCACGACCGCGGGATCAAGGTGATCTCGCGGGCGCTGCGCGACGCCGGGGTCGAGGTGATCTACACCGGCCTCCACCAGACGCCGGCGCAGGTGGTGGAGGCGGCCATCCAGGAGGATGTCGACGGCATCGGCATCAGCCTACTGTCGGGGGCCCACATGACCCTGTTCCCCGAGGTCCTCCGGCTCCTGCGCGAACGGGGGGCGGCTGACATCGTCGTCTTCGGCGGGGGGATCGTGCCCGCCGACGACGCCGATGCGCTGCGCCGGCTCGGGGTGGACCAGGTGTTCACGCCGGGCACCCGTCTCGATGACATCGTCGCGTACGTGCGCCGCCGGTTCGAGCCGGTCGCCGCTGTGCCGTCAGCCCCCGGGGGCTGACGCGAGCGCGGTCTGGCGCCTGTGGTAGCATCCGGGCCGTCCCGCCCGGCGGCGAGCGTTGTCCTGGCACCGCTGCGCCCCGGCCGCACCTGAGGTCTCCATGGAGCTCGCCCTCGACGCCGAGCCGCGCACCGTCTCCGGGCGGCGGGTGGCCACCCTGCGCCGCGGGGGCACGATCCCGGCCGTCCTCTACGGCCACCGGGTCGAGCCGTCGGCGCTCCAGCTCTCGCGCCGGACCTTCGAGCGCCTCTACCAACGAGCCGGCCGCGCCCGGCTCGTCCAGATGCAGGTGGCGGGCGAGCGCAGCCGCCGCCCGGTCCTGATCCGCGAGGTGCAGGTCGATCCCCGCAGCGCTCTGATCCTCCATGTCGATTTCTTCCAGGTCGACCTGGCGGAGCGGCTGACGGTCGAGGTGCCGGTCGTGCTCGTCGGGGAGGCGCCAGCAGCCAAGCTCAACCTCGGCGAGGTCCTCCAGGTCCTCCACGCCGTGCAGGTGATGTGCTTGCCGACCGCCATCCCCGGACGGCTGGAGGTGGACGTCACGGGGCTCGCGGCCGTGGACGACGGGATTCGGCTCCAGGAGCTCGCCCTGCCGGACGGGGTCGAGCTGGCCGCCGGGCTGGAGGCCGACGAGCTGATCGTGAAGATCGCGGCCTCTCGGGTCTCCACCGAGGCGGCCGAGGAGACGGCCGCTCCGGCCGAGTCCGCCGCCGCCGAGGCCCCCGCCGCCCGCTGACGCCTGCCGGTCGGGTCCCGGGCGGCGTGCGCGCCGCCCGGGCCTCAGCCGGCGCGCCGAGCGGCGCCCGCCGCCCGCCGCTGGCGCAGCCCCGTGGCGACGTCGACCTCGGCTCCGCGGTCGCCCGGGGTGTAGAGGGGCTCCGACCCCAGCCCCTCCGGCAGGTGGGGGTGCGTGACCACCCCTTCGGGCTGGTCGTGGGCGTACTGGTAGCCGGCGCCGAAGCCGAGCTGGCGATCGCGAGCGGTGGCGGCGTTGCGCAGGTGGAGGGGGACCGGCAGCGCCCCGGTGCGCCGCACCAGCGTCGCGGCGGCGCCGTAGGCACGGGTGGCGGAGTTGCTCTTGGGGGCGAGCGCGAGGTGGAGCGCCGCCTCGGAGAGCGGCAGGGTCGCCTCGGGCATCCCGATCGCCTGCGTTGCCTGATAGGCGGCGACGGCGATCGGCAGCGCGCCAGGGTCCGCCAGCCCCACGTCCTCGGCCGCCAGGATCACGAGGCGGCGGGCGACGAACAGGGGATCCTCCCCGGCCTCCAAGAGGCGGGCGAGCCAGTAGACGGCGGCGTCGGGATCGCTCCCCCGGATCGACTTGATGAATGCGGAGATGACCCAGTAGTGCTGGTCCCCGGCGCGGTCGTACAGGAGGGTGGGCTGCTGCAGCGCGCGCTCGACCCCGTCGACGTCGATGGTGGCGCCGTCGGCGAGCCCGATCGCGGCCACCTCGAGCGCGTTGAGGGCCACGCGCCCGTCGCCCTGGGTCCGCTCGGTGAGCGCCGCGCGCGCCCCTGGGTCCAGCTGGAGACGGCGCCGGCCCAGGCCACGCGCCTCGTCCGCCAGGGCCCGGTCGAGCAGGGTCCCGATGGCCTCGGGCCCGAGCGGGTCGAGCGCGACCACCCGCGTCCGCGAGAGAAGCGCGCTGTTGACCTCGAGGCTCGGGTTCTCGGTCGTCGCCCCGATGAGGATCAGCAGCCCGCTCTCGACGTGGGGGAGGAGCGCATCCTGCTGGCCCCGGTTGAAGCGGTGGATCTCGTCGAGGAACAGGACGGTCCGGCGCCCCAGGCGACGCCGTGCCCTGGCGGCCTCGACCACCCGGCGGATGTCCTGGACGCCCGCGCTCACCGCGCTGTGCACGTCGAGCTCGGCTCCGGCCCGATCGGCCAGCAAAAGGGCGAGGGTGGTCTTGCCGCTGCCGGGCGGCCCCCAGAACACCAAGGAGGGCAGGCGGCCGGTGCTGGCGATGCGGTCGAGGATCCCACCGGGCTGCGTGTGGCGGTCCTGGCCAACCACCTCTGCCAGGCTCCGCGGGCGCATGCGGGTGGCGAGCGGCACCTCCAGGTCGGCCTCGGGGCCTGGCGTCCCGCCCGCAGCCGCCTCCGGCGGGGGGAAGAGTTCTCGATCCTCCACACGGGCAGTATGGCTGGAGCCGGCGCGGCGATCGCCGGGCCGCCCGCCTCGCTTGCGCCCGCGAGCCTGCGCTCCCGCCCAGCCGACGCCTCGCCCGGGGCTCGCCGGTGGCCCGTGACATAATCCGCCGGTGGCGGCGAGTCCGGCGCGGGTGATCGACCTGCGCTCGGACACGGTCACCCGGCCCTCGCCGGCGATGCGGGCGGCGATGGCGGCGGCTCCCGTCGGCGACGACCAGTTCGGGGAGGATCCGTCGGTCAACGCCCTGCAGGGTCGGGTCGCCGCGATCCTCGGCAAGCCGGCGGCGCTCTGGCTGCCAACCGGGACCATGGCCAACCAGGTCGCCCTCCGCGTGCTCACCCGTCCCGGCGACGACGTCGTGGTGGCCAGGGAGAGCCACATCGTCTGGTACGAGACCGGGGCTGGCGCGGCCAATGCGGGGGTGCAGTTCACGGAGATCGGTCAGCACGGCGTCTACACGCCCGAGGAGTTCCTCGCCGCCTGCTGGCCCGCCGGCCACCCCCTCAATCCGCCCACCACCGCCCTGGTGATCGAGAACACGCACAATCGGGCCGGCGGAGTGGTGTTCCCCGCCGACCAGGCCGCTCGCGTCTGCGAGGCGGCGCGGGCGCGCGGGGTGGCCACCTACTGTGATGGGGCCCGGCTCTGGAATGCGGCGGTCGCCTCGGCCGCGACCCCCGAGGATCTGGCGGCCCCGTTCGACCTGGTGTCGGTCGCGTTCTCCAAGGGACTCGGTGCACCTGGGGGCTCGCTCCTCGCCGGCCCCGCCGACCTGATCGACCGGGCCCGCCGTTACCGGCGGATGCAGGGCGGGGCCATGCGCCAGATCGGCATCTTCGCCGCCGCCGCCCAGTTCGGGCTCGACCACAACCTGCCGCGGCTGGCCTCGGATCACGCCCACGCCCGGGAGCTGGCGGAGCGCCTGGCCGCCGATCCGCGGCTCCGCGTCGACCTGGCTCGCGTGCAGAGCAACATCGTCGTGTTCGACACGGACGACCGCGCGCCGGACGCGCCGACGCTGGTCGCCCGTTGCCGGGATGCCGGGGTGCTCGTGGTGCCGTTCGGACCGCGCACGATCCGGGCGGTGACCCACCTCGAGGTGACGGCGGAGGACTGTCGCCAGGCGGCTGCGGTCCTGGTCGCGGCCGCCGCCCCCTGAGCGACCCCGCCGGTCGCGCGCGCAAAGGACGCTGAGCCGCCGCCGCCCCCCGGTGCGGTCCGCGCCGGGCGAGCGCCGGGCCGGGACTTCGACGCCCGCCCCGGGGAGCCCGCCAACGCCAGGGTCGGGACGAACCCGCCGCCGGCGGGACGCGGCCACCTCCTCGAGGCGGACTGGCCGTGGCCCCGCCGCCCGTCCGCGCCGCCGGACCCGGCACCGGCGGCGTACGCCCCGGGGCGACCGCGGTCCTCGCGGTGCGGCCCTCTGCCCCTGCCAGGCGCGAGCGCGGCCGGCTGAGGGGGCTTCGGGGCGCCGGCGGCGCTCGCCAGCCGGGCGGTGGGCTTGCCGTCGGGGGCTCGAGCGCGACCCCACCCGATGACACGACAGACATGTCTCCTTAACTCCTGAATAAGACGGCGGTCGCTTGCATGGAGCCCGTGACGCGCGGTCCGCGCTCCGTGACGACGACGCGCCGGCGGCGACGACCGGTCGGTCCGGGCACCCAGCCCGGGGCGGCGCCGGCGGCCGGTCCGGCGTTTGCCGAGTCGTCGCTGCCGACCCCGCGCCTCGTCGCCTCGCAGCCGCGGGGGGCCCTGGCCCAGCACCCCTCCGAGGCCCTCGACCACCAGGCGCACGACAGCTGACCGGCGGGGCAACACCCGCCACCACTTGGGAGGAGACCTGGACATGGACACGCCCACGACCGGATCGCGAAGGGGCAGAGCGGGCTGGCGCGCGGCCGCGCTGCTTGTCACGGGGTGCGCGGCCCTGGCCTCAATCGCCGCCGGCCCCGGCATCGGGATCGCCCACGTCGCCAGGACCGCTGGCGGCCGGATCGTTGACATCTCACTCTGGGAGTCGCACAACGGGCCCCCAGTCGGGACCGCCATGAGCAAGATGGTGGCTGCCTTCAACGCCACCCACCGGGGTGTGCACGTCTCGATCGACGTGACGAAGGCCTCGACCAAGCTGCTCGCGGCCTTCGCCGCCGGCGATCCCCCGGCCCTGGCCGAGATCAGCCACTACGACGGCCAGTACGTGAAGGCGCACACGCTCGTGCCGTGGAACCGTTTCATGAAGGGCTCGTCCGCCGTGAACGCCGCCCAGCTCTTCCCGGCCGTGTGGGCCAACGGGGACGTGTCGGGCCGGCACTACCGGATCATGGCCGACGTCAAGATCTCGGAGGTCTTCTACAACGCGACCCTGTTCCGCAAGGCGGGGATCGCGACGGCGCCGACCACCTGGACCCAGCTGGCCGCGGATGCGGCGACCCTCAAAGCCAAGCTCCCCGGGGTCATCCCGCTCGGCTGGAAGGACTCGTCGGCCCACATCCTGCCGGCGTTCCTCAGCAACGGCGGCACCCTGCTCAAGGGCGGAAACTCGGTCGGCCGGGCGGTGACCTTCGACACGGCGGCCGGGCGCACGACCTTCGCGTACTTCCGCGCGCTGTACGCCAAGGGTGAGATGGTCTTCGGTCACGGGACGACCCTGCGCGAGGACCTCGCCTCCGGGCACATGGCCATGATTGATGGGACGTCGGCCGGCTGGGGAAAGGCGCTGACCGCGGTGGCGGGGCGGTTCCCGGTGGGGGCGTTCGTGGAGCCGGCGGGTAGCACCGGGCATGCGTACAACATCGCCCAGGGCTTGGGCTTCGTGCTCCCGAAGGGACACACCCAGGCGCAGGACGCCGCCGCCTGGTCGTTCGTCAGCTGGTGGTTCCAGCCACAGCAGCAGGCCCGCTGGGCTGACCTGGGCACCGGCTATCCGCCCGAGACCCGCCGTGGGGCGGCGCTGCTCCCGGCCCGGGTCCGCAACAGCCCCGGCATGCGCGACAACCTCAAGGCCATCTCGTCTCCCTACACCCTGCCCAGGCCGGTGAGTGACCGCTACGCGGAGGTCCAGGCGTCGCTCGACGCCGAGTTCTTTGACGCGGTCACCGGCCGGGTGTCGGTGGCCTCGGCCCTGGCGACGCTGGAGCAGCAGGGCAACGCCTACATGAGCGGCGCGAGTGGGCTCTGACCGGACCGGGCGCCGGGCCCCGGGGGCTGCGAGGCGACGTCGCCTCGCAGCCCCCGGCGGTCCTCCGGGGCATCTGCGGCGGTCGGGGTCGGGTGGTGGGGCCGGGCGTCCCCTGACCCCAGCGGAACACCTGGCGCCTGGCGAGGGGGAGTGACCGCATGGCAGCGATTCGCTTGCACAACGTTGGCAAGGCGTACGGCCAGCAGGAGGTGGTCCGGTCCGTGAACGTGACCATCGCCGAGGGCGAGCTGCTGGCCTTCCTCGGGCCCTCCGGATGCGGCAAGACCAGCACGCTACGAATGATCGCGGGGCTCGACGAGGTCACGACCGGGGAGGTGTGGTTCGACCATCGGCTCATGAACGACGTGGCCGCCGGACGACGGAACGTGGGGATGGTCTTCCAGAACTACGCGCTCTATCCCCACATGACGGTCTTCGACAACCTCGCCATCGGTCTGCGCTGGCGGGGGGCGGGCCGGGCAGACGCCCGCCGCCAGGTCGAGGCGATCGCCGAGCTGCTCGACCTGGGCAGCCTCTTGGCGCGGCGGCCCAAGGAGCTCTCCGGCGGGGAGCGGCAGCGGGTCGCTCTGGGCCGGGCCCTGATCAAGCAGCCCGCGGTCTCGCTCATGGACGAGCCGCTGTCGAACCTCGACGCCGTGCTTCGGGAGCGGATGCGAATGGAGCTGGCCCGGCTCCACCAGCGGCTTCCGGTGACCACCGTCTATGTCACCCACGATCAGGCCGAGGCGCTGACCCTCGCCGACCGCGTGGCGGTCATGCAGGGCGGGGATGTGCGCCAGGTGGGAACCCCGCTCGAGATCTACAACCGGCCGGCGGATTCGTTCGTCGCCGGCTTCGTCGGGTCGCCGGGGATGAACCTCTTCACCCGTTCCTGGACGGTCGACGGGGACTCCATCTTGCTCGAGGGGGCGCTGCGCCTGCCCCGGGAGCTGCTGGACCAGGTGGGGTCGTCCGGGCCGACGGTCACGGTCGGCCTGCGGCCCGAGCACCTCGCCCCCGCAGCTGGCGACGCGCCGGTCGAGCTCCGATGCCATGTCGAGACTGTCGAGCACCTGGGCAGCCACCAGCAGGTCCACGCTCGCCTGGGGGATCCCACGGGTCCGCGCCTCATCGCGCGGATCGATGCCCGGATGGTGGTCTCGCGGGGAGCGGGCCTGGTGTTGACGGCCCCGACCGAGGCGGTCCACCTCTTCCATCCCGCCACGACGCAGCGGATCGAGCCTGCCCCCGCGGCCCCGGTGGCCCCGCCCCTGCCCCGCCCGCGTGCCGCCGCCGACGCCAGCCGCTCACCCGCCGCCGGTCTGGCGCGCTCGCAGGGGCGCTCGGCATGAGCCTGCGGATCCCCCTGACCCGCGGGCGCGTCCGGCAGCGACTGGGGGACTGGGGACGGGGGGCCACGACCCGGCGGCTGTCGGCCCGCCGGGTCCGTGACCATCTGGCCGCCTACGGGCTCCTGTTCCCGGCGCTCGCCGTGTTCACGGTCTTCTTCTACATCCCCGCCGTCTACCTGCTCTACATCGCGTTCTTCCGATGGACCATCCTCTCCCCCGGGACCACCTTCGTCGGGTTTCAGAACTTCCGCATCCTGTTCGAGCAGCCCCTCTTCTGGGGTTCGCTGGCGACCTCGGCCTACTACACGCTGGTGATGATCCCGGCGACGGTCCTGCTGGCCCTGGGGATCGCGCTGCTCCTGCGGGCCGGCCTTTCGGCGCGACGCGGGGGGCTGTGGCGGGGGGCCGTCTTCCTCCCCCACGTGACCCCGGTGGTGGCGACCTCGATCATCTGGGTGTGGATCTTCAATCCCCACTTCGGGCTGGCGAACGCGGTGCTGTCAGCCGTCCACCTCCCCCAGCTGCTCTGGCTGGAGAGCGTCCAGTGGGCGCTCCCCGCCGTCATGATCGACAGTCTCTGGCACTCGCTCGGGCTGTACGTGATCATCTTCCTGGCCGCGCTCAGCACCGTCCCTCGAGACCTGCTCGAGGTGGCGCGCCTGGACGGGGCCCGGCGCCAGCAGGTCTTCGCCCGGATCATCTGGCCGCTGATCTCCCCGACCACCTTCCTCGTGGTCCTCCTCGCCACCGTCAACAGCTGGCAGGCGTTCTCGCAGATCTTCACCATGACCGGCGGGCCCCACGGTGGCGCGGGGGGGCCCGCGTTCTCGACCACCACCGATGCGCTCCTCGTCTACCAGACCGCCTTCATCTACGGCAACTTCAGCCTGGCCGCGGCGATGAGCCTCATCCTCTTCGCCATCGTGATGTCGATCACGGTGGTCCAGAAATGGATATCCGACCGGCTCGTGTTCTATCGGTAGGGGGGTAGGGATGTCGATCGGACGAGCGGTTCGGCGCGTGGCGGTGATGGTGGTGGCGATCGCCTTCGCCTTCCCCCTCTACTGGGTGGTGGTGACCGCGTTCAACACCCACCGCGGGGTGTTCTCGGTTCCGCCCGACTTTGTTCCCGCCTTCCGCTTCGGGCCCTTCACCTACGTCCTCACCCACACCGCCTGGCTCCACTACATGCTGAACACGGTCTTCATCGCCGGCGCGACCGTGCTCCTGGTGCTGGTGACCTCGGCGATGGCCGGCTACGCGCTCGCCGACCTGCGCTTTCGCGGGAGCACGGTGGCCTTCCTCCTTGTGATCGGGGTCATGCTGCTGCCGACCCAGGCCCTTCTGGTGCCGCAGTACGTCGTCGCCGCCCGCCTCCACCTCCTCAACACCTTCGCGATCCAGATCGTCCCCTTCGCCGCGAGCACCTTCGGGGTGTTCCTGTTCCGCCAGTTCTTCAAGAGCATCCCCCGCGCCTACTGGGAGGCGGCCCGCCTCGATGGGGCCAGCCACCTCGCCTACATCCGCCAGGTGGCGCTGCCGCTGGCCCGTCCCGCGGTCGCCACCGTGACGCTGCTCACCTTCATCGCCGCCTGGAACCAGTTCCAGTGGCCGCTGATCATGACCTCCTCCCACGCGGTCCAGCCGATCGAGGTGGCCCTCAGCCACTACATGCAGACGTACGAGGCCAACTGGCGCAAGCTGACCTCCGCGGTGGTGTTGGCGCTCCTGCCGATCGTCATCCTGTTCGTCGTGCTCCAGCGCCACATCGTGAGCGGGGTCGCGGGGCGGGACGCGGGGGTGACGGGATAGCGATCGCTGGCGGCCACATGGCGGGTCGGGGCGGCGACGCTCGCGGCCGGGGTTCCGGCGATCCCCAGGGGGTGCCGGCGGACGGCCGGGTCAGCTTGGGTCGCCAGCCGGGCCACCGCCGCGAGGCCCCCGGTCCGCCCCTCCCGGCCGGCGGGGCCATCCCCGGCGGGTCGGCGGAGCCGGCGGTGCTCGTGGTCGAGGATGATCCCGAGATGGCCCAGCTCCTGGAGCAGGCGCTCATCGATGCCGGCCACGGCGTCGAGGTGGTCGGGGACGGGGTCGCGGCGGTGGAGGCCGCTCTCGGGCGCCCCTTCGCCGCCGTGGTCCTCGACCGACTGCTCCCCGGGCTGGACGGCGCCGAGGTCTGCCGCCGCATCCGGGCCCAGGAGCGGCGCGTTCCGGTGCTGATGCTGACCGCGCTCGGCGGGGTCGAGGACCGGGTCGAGGGGTTGGATGCGGGGGCCGACGACTACCTCGTGAAGCCGTTCAGCCTGGCGGAGTTCCTGGCGCGGATGCGCGCCCTGGTGCGGCGCGGGGACCAGCTCCGCCCGGCGCCGCTTCGGGTCGGCGAGCTGCGCTTCGACCCTCTCCAGCGCCGGGCCTGGCGGGGTGAGGCCGCCATCGAGCTCAGCCCCCGCGAGGCGGACCTGCTGGAGCTCTTCCTCAGCGGCCCCGGCGTCGTCCTCAGCCGCCAGACCATCCGCGCCCAGGTGTGGGGGGGCGAGGGCGGGGGGGCCTCGAACCTGGTCGACCAGCAGATTCGCCACCTGCGCGAGAAGATCGATCGGCCGTTCGGCCGCGCCGACCTGGAGACGGTCCACCGGCTGGGCTACCGGCTCCGGACGCCAGCGGGGCGGTGAGTGCCGATCCGCCTGCGTCTCACCCTGATGATGGCGGTGGGGACCGCCGTCCTGGTGGGGATCGGCAGCGCCGTCTTCCTTCAAGGCCTCCAAGCGGGCGCCCAGGGGACGCTCGAGCGCGTCCTCGTCCACCGCGCCCGCCGGGTCTCAGCCGACCTCGGGGCCGGCCGCCTTGCGCTGGTGGTCCGCTCCCCTGCCGTCCCGCAGGCGGACCAGAGCCTGGTCCAGGTCATCGGGCTCGGCGGTCGCCTCGAATACACGACCGAGCTCGCCGGGCGGGTCCCGGTGCTCTCCCCCGCGCGGCTGGCCCGGGCCCGTCACACCCGGATCTGGTTCGAGGTGCGCCGTCCAGGGTGGGGGAGCCCGCGGCTCGTGCTGGCCGAGCCGAACCCGGCCGAGGCGCGGGCGGCGGTGATCGTGGTGGGCACCTCTCTCGATCAGCTCGAGGACACCATCGGCCGGGCCCGCCTCGCCCTCCTGACCGCCGGCCCCCTGATCGTCGTGCTGGCGGCTGGGGCGGTGTGGCTGCTCACCCGCGGGGCCCTGGCCCCGGTGGAGCGGCTGCGTGCCCAGGCGGCGGAGATCTCCGCCCACGACCTCGGACGGCGCGTGCGAGTTCCCGCGACCCACGACGAGGTGGCGGCGCTGGCCCGAACCCTCAATGAGCTCCTGGATCGGCTCACCGCGGCGGCCCAGCGGCAGCGCCAGTTCGTCGCCGCCGCCAGCCACGAGCTGCGCCATCCGCTGGCCGCCCTGCGGACCGAGCTGGAGCTCGCCCGGCGGCCGGGACGCCCGACGGCGGAGCGTGACCCGGCCCTGGAGCGGGCGCTGGCACGGGTCGACGCCCTGTCCCGGCTGACCCGGGACCTGCTCGTGCTCGCCCGCGGCGACGAGGGGCGGATGCGACTCCACGCCGAACCCCGGGCGCTCGGGCCGATCGCCGGCGGCCAGCTCGCCGGGGCGAGCGAGCGGGCCGACGCCGCAGGGGTCGCGCTGGTCCTCGACGCCCAGCCCGGGGTCACGGCCGTGGTCGACGAAACCTGGCTCCGGCAGGCGATCGACAACCTGCTCGACAACGCGCTGCGCCACGCCCCGCGCGGCACGTCCATCGAGCTCCTGGTGCGCAGCGGGGGGGGCGAGGCCGTGATCGAGGTCTGCGATCGCGGGCCCGGCTTTCCCCCGGACCTCCTGCCCCGGGCCTTCGAGCGGTTTCAGCGGGGCGAGTCGGCCGCCGGCCGTCGCGAGGTTGGCACCGGGCTCGGGCTCTCGATCGTCCGGACCATCCTCGAGGCCCACCTGGGGCGCGCGGAGGCGGCCAACCGCCCCGGGGGTGGGGCGGTGGTCCGGCTCTGCCTTCCGCGAGCTGTGCGGGCCGCGGCTGGCGACCGCGGCCCCCTGACCCCGCCCGATCCGTCGCGGCTCCAGCCTCCCCCGGCCGACCGCTCGATGGCCCCGGCCCCGCCCCGGGCCGCCGGCCCCGGGTGAACGCGCCCGCAGCCCGCCGCCGCGCCGGCTCGGTCGCCGGGGCCTCG
>DAHUZI010000141.1 GCA_027306595.1 Candidatus Dormiibacterota bacterium
CGCCGCCGCGGCCGGCCCCGATGAGGGCCTCGAGCGAGGTCCCGACCTGGGCCCGGGACACCACGATCGAGCGGCCCAGGAAGTCCTCGATCGCGCGGCGGTCGGGCCGCGAGAGGATCATCACGGTGCCGCCCGCGAACACGGCGATCCACAGGGCGAGCCCGATGATCGGGATGACGTACGTGAGGAGGGCGGGCAGCCAGAAGGCGGCCGAGCGGAGGACGGCGTCACGAGCGGAGAGCGGCCGGCCGGACACGCTCTGGACCCGGATCCCGAGGAGGAGCTTGCCGAGGGTGGCCCCGAAGGCGAGCGTCATCGCGATCAGGTAGACGGCGGTCACGAGCTCGGCGAGGATGACCACCTGGTCGAGGGCGGTCTGGATCCCCGGGACGGCATGGGTGAGCTGGGCGACCGTGGCCTTGGGGTGGGCTCGGAGGAACCTCGTCGCCTTGCCGATCGGCCCCGCGCCGATCAGGTCGAAGATCACGAACTCCGGGACCAGCAGGACCAGGAAGTCCACCGCCGCGGCTGCCAGGCGCTCCCAGCGCGGCAGGGATGAGGCGGGCGCGGGGTTCCACACGGCCAGAGCTCCTGGGGACGGTCCCGGACGGGCCCGCTGAACTCGCCATTCTACGGCCCGCGCCTCCCCGGGGCCGGGCTGGGCCCCCGCCCGGGCGCCAGCGGATGACGCCGGGCGCACCGACGCGCGACGAGTGGGTAACGACCCGCTGCTGGCGCAGACGGCCCCCGGGCAGCGGGCTAGGATGGCGCCGTGGCGATGGCTGCGGCGGCGATGGCGCTCTGGTCCCGGGGACGGCTGTGCTGCCGGCGTTGGGTCGCCGCGGAGGACGAGGGCGGGCAGGGGCTCGTGGAGTACGCCCTGATCCTCACCTTCGTCGCGATCGCGGTGCTGGTGGCGCTCCAGTTCTTCGGGCAGCACCTCACCTCCACCTACGTCAACATCTCCAACGGGATCGCTCGAGCCAGCTGAGGGCGGCGCCGAATCCGTTCCGGGCCCGGGTGTCGGGCCCCCCGCGCGTGCGAAGGGGAGCGGCTGCGGCCTCTGCTACCATCGAATCCCGCCCGCGCGCGGTCCCGGCCCGGGAGTGGTCGAGCCGGGGCGTCGCCGCTGTGGAGTAGGGCCCGATGACCTATGTGATTGGCGAGACCTGCATCGACGTCAAGGACAAGTCCTGCGTTGAAGTCTGCCCGGTCGACTGCATCCTCGGGGATGACGAGGACCGGATGCTCTACATCGACCCGGACGAGTGCATTGACTGCGGAGCCTGCGTGGACCCCTGCCCCGTGGACGCGATCTACGCCGAGGAGGACCTCCCCGAGGAGTGGCGGCCCTTCACCGAGATCAATCGGGTCTTCTTCAAGGACAAGCCGGCCGCGCGCGCCGAGGTGGCGGCCAGGGCACCGGTTCCCTGATCTCGCCTCCCGGGCCGGGACGCCAGCCGGTTGGGCGGTCGTTGTGCGACGCGCACAAATCTCGGCCTAGCTGCTTTGGGAGCACCCCACGACGCGACCGGATGCCGTCCGGTGCTACGGTCAAGGGGCCGGGGACTTCGGGTGCGCGCTTCCCGGCTGGGCGGCGGCGCGACGCCCGCGAGGAGAGGCCGTGGCCATCGAGGAGTACGTGGCGAGGGGGACGACCACCGATCCGGCAGCCGTCATCGCGTTCGCGCGGGATCAGGGGGTTCAGATCGTCGACTTTCGCTTCACCGACCTGATCGGGGCGTGGCATCACCTCAGCATCCCGATCGCCGAGCTGGGCGAGGGCCTGTTCGCCGAGGGCATCGGGTTCGACGGCAGCAGCATCCGGGGGTTCCAGTCGATCGCAGACAGCGACCTGCTCCTCTTCCCCGACCCCAGGACCGCCTTCGTCGACCCGGTCCTGGAGGTGCCCACCCTCTCCCTCACCTGTGACGTCGTCGATCCCATCACCCATCAGCGGTATTCCCGCGACCCCCGCTTCATCGCCACCAAGGCCGAGGAGCACCTGCGGGCCAGCGGCATCGCGGACACCAGCGGCTGGGGTCCCGAGCTCGAGTTCTACATCTTCAACTCGATGCGCTTCGACCAGAACCTCCACGAGGGCTACTACCACATCGACTCCATCGAGGGGATCTGGAACAGCGGGCAGAACGGGTCGGCCAACCTCGCGCACCGACCGCGGCTCAAGGGGGGGTATTTCCCGCTGCCGCCCACCGACAAGCTCCAGGACCTGCGCAGCCGGATCACCCTGGCGCTGATCGCGGCGGGGATCGAGGTCGAGGTCCACCACCACGAGGTCGGGACCGCCGGACAGACCGAGATCGACATGCGCTACGACACCCTGGTGGCCATGGCCGACAAGGTCCAGATCTTCAAGTACGTGGTGAAGAACGTCTGCCAGCAGCACGGCTTCGTCGCCACCTTCATGCCCAAGCCCCTGTTCGGCGACAACGGCAGCGGCATGCACACCCACCAATCGCTCTGGCGGGAGGGGACGCCCCTCTTCTACGACGAGCAGGGCTACGCCCGGCTCTCCGAGCTGGCGCGCTGGTACATCGGGGGCCTGCTCGCCCACGCTCCCGCCCTGCTGGCGTTCGCCGCCCCCACCACCAACAGCTACCGGCGGCTGGTGCCGGGCTACGAGGCCCCGATCAAGCTCGCCTACTCCGCCCGCAACCGCTCGGCCTGCATCCGCATCCCCACCTACAGCGAGAAGCCGCAGCTGCGGCGGCTCGAGTTCCGTTCCCCCGATCCCACCGCCAACCCCTATCTGGCCTTCGCCGCGATGCTGATGGCGGGGCTGGACGGGATCCGCAATCGGATCGAGCCGCCGGCGCCGGTGGAGACGGACCTGTACGAGCTGGAGGGCGCCGAGGCGGAGCGGGTGCGGGACCTGCCGGGCAGCCTGGCTGAGGTGCTGACCGCGCTGGAGCACGACCACGACTTCCTCATGGTCGGTGACGTCTTCACCCCGGACGTGATCGAGGCCTGGATCCGCTACAAGCGCGAGCACGAGGTGGACCCGATCCGGCTCCGTCCCCACCCCTTCGAGTTCCACCTGTACGCCGACGTCTGACCGGGCGCGCCCGCGCCCGGCACCCGCCCATCCCGCCAGGGCGACCTCGGCTCCTCGCGCCGCGGTCGCCCGTTTCGTCCTCGGGAGGAGCCCGGCGGGCGGGTGCGGCGCAACCCGACGGTAGACTGCCAGGGCCGGGCCGACCGCAGGAGGTGTTCGCGCGGCGATGCCGGGGATGGGAGGGTTCGGCACCGAGACCATCGGCGGTTGCTGCCCATCTCTGATCGCCGAGGTCCTCGCCGGAGTCGGCCTCGCCCGGCGATCCGCGCAAGTCGCCGTCGTGGGCGGGGCTTTGGGGCACCGCCTGCGGGTCTGGGCGACCACGCAGGGGCCGTGCGCTGGGCGGCGGTAGCCCGGCCGGTGGCGGGGACCCGGAGATGAGGCGGCCGGCGCGTTCGGCGCGCCCCTCGGGTTTGCCTCGGGGCGAGGCGATGCCGACCCGGGGCGGGCTGATCGCGCGCCGTCGCCGGGTCGGTGGCGGGCCGGTGCGGCCGGACGGCACCATCGGCCTAGGCGACGACCGGCGAAACCGGGGGGCCCGCGGGGGCAGCGGCGCGGCGCTGGCGGCAACCGCCGCACTCGGGTGGGCGAGGTCGTGACCGCAAGCCGGGCCGAATCGAAGCTGGGTCCCAGGCCCGGGCCTCGTGCTCCGGTGGCGGGCCGCCGGCGCGTCCCCGCCGTGCGTCTTGAGCATCTCCGCTCTGGACTGGCCGGACTCTGGCTGCTCGACGCCGGCCTCCAGCTCCAGCCGGCGATGTTCACCGGCGCCTTCCCCAGCCAGATCCTGTACGCGAACGCGCTCATGTACCAGCCCGCCCCGCTGTCCCGGCCGCTCACCTGGGCCGTGGGGCTGGTCAGCCCCCACCTCGTGGCCCTCAACGTCGGGACCGCCCTGCTCCAGACGGCGATCGCGATCGGGATCGTCGTCCCCCGGACGACCCGTCCGGCCCTCGCGGCCTCGGTCGTCTGGTCGCTCGTGGTCTGGGTCGGTGGCGAGGGGCTCGGGGGGATGGCGACGGGCACGGCCCTGGTCGAGTTCGGCGCCCCCGGCGCGGCCCTCCTGTACGTCCTCGCGGCCCTGCTCGTCTTGCCCAGGCCCGGCGGCCCGAGCGGGCCGCTGATCGCCGACCGGGGGTGGCTGGGCGGGCGCGGGGCTCTTGCGGCCTGGACCGGCCTCTTCCTCCTCGCGGCCGGGCTCCATTTCCAGACCCGCTTCACCGCCGGCGGCGTTCTCGCCTACAACTTCCAGACCGCCGCTCAGAACCAGGCGGGGCCGCTGATCGGCCTCGACTACCGGCTCGCCCGCTTCGGGTACGCGCATGGGCTCGCCATCTCGATCGGCCTCGCGACGGTCGAGGCGGCGCTCGCGGCAGGGGTCTGGTGGCGACGGATCCGGCCCCTGGCGGTCGCCGTCGGCCTCGTCCTGATGGTCGCCTTCTGGGTTGTGGGTCAGGCGTTGGGCGGGGTGGTCACGGGCCTCAGCACCGACCCCAGCTCGGCCCCGCTGGTCCTGATCCTCGGGCTCGCCCTGCTTCGCCAGCACGGGGCGGCCGGCCGGGTCGGCCCGCTCGCCGGCCCGACCCCACCCGGGCTCGGCGCTGCCCGAGACGGCGGGTCGCCCCGAGCTGGCCCCGGGCGGGCCCTGGAGGCCGCCTGCGGGGACCCGTCCCCGGCGCCGCGCCGGGTTGGGCGGGTCCCCGGCGCCGGTCCCTGACACCGCAACCGCCGCCCCGGTCGGAACCGGAGCGGCGGCGGGCGCCGGGCTGGGGGCCCGGCGCGGGAGGGAGGGACTGCCGGACACCGTGGGAAGCGGGGAACGCGGGGCGTCCGACGGCCCGAGGATAGGTCACCACCGGGGGTCCGGGCCGCAATTCATCGGACTGTGAAGGCACCGCGACAGGCCGTGGCCGGCTCGGCAGCCGGGCGACGCGGCCGGCCCCTCTCCGCCTAGGCGGGCCCGGGACCGACCGGCACCGGGGGCGCGGGGCCGCGCTCGCGGACGACCGTCGCGACCCCCGCCAGCACCAGCGCCCCGCCCAGCACCGTTGCCGCCGCCGGCCGCTCGCCGCGGATCACGACGGCGAGCACCGTGCCCACCACCGGTTGGATGAAGAGGAGCGGGGCCAGGGCGCCGGGACGGACCCGGCGAAGGCCGTAGAACCAGCCCCAGTAGCAGACGGCGGTGCTGATCAGGCCCATGTAGAGGACCGCGACCAGCCCCTGGGGGGTGAGGCCGGGCCAGCCGCGGACCGCCAGGGCGGCCAGCCCCGCCGGCCACCAGATGACCAGGCTGCCGGTCACCACCGCGGCCGTGATCAGGAGGGGCGGGTAGCGGTCGACCAGGGTCGCGCCCACGATCGTGAAGCCGGCCTCGAAGACCAGCGCGGCGACGACCAGGCCGTTGCCGAGGGTGGCGGACCCGCCGCCCACGAGGGTGGGGAGGCGGAGCCCGCCCTCCACGACCAGATACACGCCGACGAGGCCGGCGGCGAGCCCGACCGCCTGGATCCGGTCGATCCGCTCGTGGAGGACCAGCCAGCTCAACCCCACCGTGGCCAGACCCTCGGCCGCGATCAGCAGGGCGGTGTCGGTCGCCGAGGTGAGGCTGAGGCCCCAGTACTCCAGCGCCTTGGTCGCGCCGAAGCCGAGCAGGCACATGGCGACCAGCCGCCAGCGGTCGGCCGCGCCGCGCGGGAGCCGTCCCCGCGACCCCCAGAGGACCGGCGCCAGCGCCGCCGCCCCGATCGTGAAGCGGAGCATGTTCAGGCTGGCGAAGGGCCAGGTCGCGAGCACGGCCTTGCCGGCGACGTACGAGGCCGCCCAGAGGACGTTGGCCCCCGCCAGGACCGCGAGCGCCCACCCGCGACCGCCGGGCGCGGCTCCGATCA
>DAHUZI010000142.1 GCA_027306595.1 Candidatus Dormiibacterota bacterium
GGCCGCCGCCCCCCCGCGCCGGCGCCGGGGGCGGGGGGGCGGGGCGGTGAGGACATCGATCGCCGCCCGGGCGGCAGCCTGCTGGGCCGCCTGCTTGGTGCCGCCGCGCCCGGTCCCCAGCACCCGGTCCGGCTCCAGGACCGCCTCCGCCACGTACTCGCGGGAGTGGCCGGGGCCGCCCGCCGCCACGATCCGGTAAGCGGGGGCGCTGCCGAACCGCTCCTGGGCGAGCGCTTGAAGCCGGCCCTTGAAGTTCGTGTCGGTCCACTCGCGCAGGTCCCCGATCCGGCTCAGGAAGATGCGGCCGGCGACCCGGTAGCCCTGGTCGAGGAAGGCCGCTCCGATCAGCGCCTCGAAGGCGTTGGCGAGCAGCGAGGTGAGGCGGCGGGCGCCGGTCTTCGCCGCACCCCGGCCCATCCGCAGGGTCTCTCCCAGCTGGAGCTGCTCCCCGAGCTTGGCCAGTGCCTGGGTGTTGACCAGCGACGACCGCAGCTGGGTGAGCTGGCCCTCGTCATAGGTGGGGAAGCGGCGGAAGAGGTACTCCCCCGCGACCAGCTCGAGGACCGCATCCCCGAGGTACTCCAGCCGCTCGTTGTCGGAGCCGGTCTCGCCCCGCTCGTTCACCCATGAGGCGTGGGTCATCGCCTCGCGCAGGAGCGCCCGGTTGCGGAACTGGAGCCGGAGCCGCTCCTGGAGCTCGTCGAGCCGCTGCTCGGCGAGCGCGGCCGCCTCCTCCGCCGACGGCTGGATCCGGCGGCCGCCGCGCGCGGGCGCGGCCGGGGTCAGCTGGCCAGGTCGAGCCGCTCCCTCACGTAGTTCCAGGCCTGCCCCACGGTCTGAATCTTCTCCGCGTCCTCGTCCGGAATCTCCATCCCGAACGCCTCCTCGAACGCCATGATCAGCTCCACCAGGTCGAGCGAGTCGGCGTTGAGATCCTCGACGAAGTTCGCCTCCGGCGTCACCTGCTCGGGCTCCACCCCGAGCTGCTCGACCACGATCCCCTTGAACGTCTCCCAGGTTGCCTCTGCCATCTGAGCCCCTCTGCAGCCCGCGGGTGCGGGCGGTGGTGCCGGTCGGGGGCGGTGCGACCCCGCCCGCCGGGCGATCCTGTCTGGTTCGGCGGCGATCCGACGGGGGTCGAGGCACCGCCGTGTCGGCAAGGGCCCGGGACCCGGTGAGGTGCTCGCCGGGGAGTACGGTACCCAAACGCGGACCGCTGGCGGGGCGGCCCTCCCGCTCCGAAGGGGACGCGAGCCGATCGGGCTCGGCGGCGGCCGACGGGACGGCTCCGCCAGCGAGCGCGGTCAGCGCCTGCCGAATCCTGGAGCCGAGCCCGGCACCCCTGCGAGCGGGGCCGGCCGCCGGCCCCGCGGCATGCTCCGGGTCGCGCGCCGCGGGCGCCGAACGGTCGTCGGGGGGACGCGGCACGGTTGCGCTCATTGTACGGGCCCTCCGAACGGGCGACGCCCCTGGAGTCACAGCCGCTCGCCCAGCCGGGCGGCCTCCTCGGGGGTGGCGGCCGCATGCACCGTCGCCTCCGGAAGGATCCGCCGCACCAGTCCCCCCAGGGTGGTCCCGGGGCCGCACTCGACGAAGGTCCGGATCCCCAGCCCGTCGAGGGCCCGGACCGCCTCGGTCCAGCGCACCGGCTGATCCAGCTGGGCGAGGAGGGCCGGGCGGAGCGCCGCGGCGGTCCCCAGGCAGGTGCCGGTCGCGTTGGCCGCGATCGGCACCGCGGGGTCACGAAGGGGCACGGCCTCGACCCGCGCCGCAAAGGCCGCCGCCGCCTCCCGCATCAGCGGCGAATGGAACGCCCCCGCCACGCGCAGCGGCACGACCCGCGCGCCGCGGCCGGCCCGCAGGGCCCGGGCGGCGAGATCGACGCCGGCGGCGGTCCCGGAGACCACCAGCTGCCCGGGGGCGTTGTCGTTGGCGACCACGCAGACCTCGCCGGCGTCGGCCGCCACCCGGCAAGCCGCCACGACCGCCTCCGGCGCGGCGCCGAGCACGGCCGCCATCGCCCCGGCCGGGGCGTGGGCCATCAGACGCCCCCGCTCGATGACGAGCTCGAGCGCCCGGACCGGGTCGAGCGCGTCGGCGGCGGCCAGCGCCACCCACTCGCCGAGGCTGTGCCCGGCGACGGCGGTCGCCCCGACCCCCGCCGCGCGGAGCGCAGCGGCCACCGACCACCCGCAGTAGAAGAGGGCCGGCTGGGCGTGCTCGGTCCGGCGCAGGGTGTCGGCGTCGGCGGCGGTCACGAGGCCGGCGAGGTCAAGCCCCAGGGCCGAGGCCGCCCGCAGCAGCTCGGGGGCCGCCCCCGCCGCCACCGCCGCCCGCCCCATCCCAGGGGCCTGGGCGCCCTGGCCCGGGAAGAGCAGGGCGATCGGGGCCGCGGTCACGCGGTGGCGATCACCTCGCGGCCGTTGTAGGTTCCGCAGTTCACGCACAGGGTGTGCGGAGGGCGCAGGTGGCGGCAGCGCGGGCAGGGCACCAGCGTCGGGGCCTGCATCGCGAGGTGGGATCGGCGGCGGTCGCGACGGGCCTTGGGGACCCGCTCCTTGGGGACGGCCATACGGGGCGGGAGTCTAGCAGACGCCGCTCATCTGACCCGCCGGCGCCGCCCGCGCGCCGTAGGCACCTCGCCGTCGTCGCCGGCCTCGGTCCGCCGGGCGGAGAGGCTGTCCAGGCCCTTGCGCACCGTCTGGAGCGCCTGGCCCAGCCGCTCCTCCAGCTCCTCCATCGTCTGCCGCACGTAGTCGTCCGCCTCGCGGCGGACGCGGCGGGAGCGCTCCCGCGCCTCGGCCAGCATGCGCTCGGCATCCGCCTGCGCCCGCCTGGCGATCTCGTGGTCGTCGGTGAGGCGGTCCGCGCGCTCCTCAGCCGCCGCGACGATCTGCTGCGCCTGCTGGCTCGCATCCCGCAGCCGCTGCTCCCGCTCCTCGAGGAGCAGCCGGGCCTCCTTCACCTCGTCGGGGAGCCCGACCCGGATGTGGTCGAGGGTGTCGAGGAGCTCTTCCTCGTTGACCACGATGTTGGGGGTGAGCGGGACCCGCCGGCTCTGGTTGACGAGCGTCTCCATCCGGTCGAGCAGGTCGATGACGGACGCCGGGGCCTCGTCGAGGTCGTCGTCGTGGAAATCGGAACCGTCGTGCATCGCGCTCCTCGTGCGGGGCTCAGCCCGTGGTGGCCACCGGTGCGACCGAGGCCGACCGTCGCGCCCGCAGCGCGGCGGCGACTGACGGCGTCACCATCTCGTCGATCGCACCGCCGAGGGCGAACACCTCCTTCAGCAGCGAGGAGCTGAGATAGACGTTGGCGAAAGCGGTGGTCAGGAACACGGTGTGGACGCGGGGGGCGAGGCGCCGGTTCATCAGCGCCATCTGGAACTCCTGGTCGAGGTCCGAGATCTGGCGCAGGCCGCGGACGATCACCGTCGCCCCCTCGTCGGCCGCCAAGCCGACGGCGAGGCCGGAGAAGCGCCGCACCCGGACGTCGCTGCCGGGCGGCAGGCTGCGGCGAACGAGCTCGACCCGCTCCTCGGCCGAGAAGAGATACGCCTTGGCCGGGTTCTCCAACACCCCGACCACCACCCGGTCGAAGATCTCGCGCGCCCGCTCGATGACGTCGAGGTGGCCGCGATGGATGGGATCGAAGCTGCCCGGGTAGACTGCCGCCGTCAACGGACCCTCCGGTAGAAGCTGAGGACGGTCGTGCCGTAGCGCGCGGCACGCGTGCATGCTAGCGTGCCGACTCGCTCGGGGAGCTCGGCCCGGCGGTCGTGCTCGATCACGACCCACGGCCCGGGCGCGGGGGCACCCGCCCATCCCTCCGGCCAGCGATCGAGGTTGGCGGCGATCGCCCGCAGGGCGACCACCGCCTCCGGCTCCTCCGCGGCGATGCGGGGCCCGGCGCGGGGCTCCCGGCCCCCGCCC
>DAHUZI010000145.1 GCA_027306595.1 Candidatus Dormiibacterota bacterium
GGGGCGGCGGCTGCGCAGGAGCCGGGACGCGACCCGGTAGGCGCGCGGCAGCCGGGTGAGGACGCGGGCCCACGCCGCCCGGCCGTCGCCGGCCCGGCGGAGCGGGAGCCCGACGAATGGGAGCTGGGCCTCGGCCACCCAGAGCGCCTCCGGGCCGCCCGCGCGGCCCACGACGGCGAGCACCGCGCCGGGGTCAGCCGCCCCCAGCGCCTCCGCCACCGCCAGGGCCGGCGTGGTGTGCCCACCGGTCCCGCCAGCCGCGATCACGACGCGCACGTGCCGTCTCCTGCCTGCGGCGCGCCTGCGCCGAGATGTTGAGGAGGATCCCGGTCGCCGCCATCGCGACGGCCAGCGCCGAGCCCCCGTAGCTGATGAACGGTAGCGGCACGCCGGTGCTGGGGATGCTGTCGGTCACCCCGCCGATGTTGATGAGGGCCTGCCCAACCACCCACACCGTCACGCCGCTGCCGAGGACGAGGCCCAGACGGTCGGGCGCGTGGCGCGCGGCCTGGAGCCCGCGGACCGCGAAGGCGACGAAGAGGGCGAGGACCAGAAGGGAGCCGATCAGGCCGAGCTGCTCGCCGACGATGGCGAAGATGAAGTCGGTGTGGGCCTCCGGCAGCCACTGGGTCCGCTGGAGGCTCTGGCCGAAGCCGAGCCCGACCGCCCCCCCCGAGCCGAGCGCGTAGAGCGCCTGGACCGCCTGGTAGCCGGAGCCAAGGGGATGGGCGAAGGGGTGCAGGTAGGCGAGATAGCGCTGGACGCGGTAGGGCTCGGCCTTGATCAGGAAGACGCCGATCGCCAGCCCGCCGGCGACCACCAGGGCGAGGTGGCGCCAGCGGACGCCGGCGGCGATCAGGAGGACCAGCCCGATCATGACGACGAGCATCGTCGAGCCGAGGTCCTTCTCCTCGTAGACGAGCCCGGCGACGATCACCAGCCGGCCGAGGAAGGGCGCGACCCCGTTGCGCAGGCTGCCGATCTGGGCGCGCCGCCCCTCCAGCCAGGTCGCCCCCACGACGAGGACCCCGAACTGGGCGACCACGCTCGGCTGGAGGTCGATCGGGCCGAGGTGGATCCAGCGGCGGGCTCCCAGCACCGACACCCCGATGTGGGGGACGAGCACGGCGAGGAGGAGTAGGAGCATCCCCGCGGCCACCAGCCCGGCATACGTGGCCCAGCGGTGGTAGTCGATCCGGGCACAGGCCACCAGTGCGATCGTCCCCAGCACCATCCACAGCACCTGCTGGCGGAAGAACAGCTCGGCGTTCCCGTAGGCGGCGGCCGCCAGCGGCGCGCTGGCGGCGTAGACCATGACCAGGCCGAAGGCGCACAGCGTCACGGTGATGAGGACGAGCCAGGGGTCGACCGCGATCTCCGCCGCCAGCGCCTGGAGGCGGGCGGGGTCGGGCACCCGCGCCCGGGGGACGGATTGGACCCAGCGGTCGACCGGGCGGATCATCGGCCCGGGCCGGCGAGGCCGCCGTGGAGCGCGAGGATCGCGGTCACCAGGGCGCTGGCGGCGCTCAGGCCCCAGAGCCGCAGGTCGATCGCCCACTCGGTGAGCCCGCCGAGCTCCAGGTGGTGATGGAGTGGGCTCATCCGCAGGAGGCGGCGGCCGCCGGTCAGCCGGAAGTACGCGACCTGGGCCACCACCGACGCGGCCTCGACGACGAACACCAGCGCCAAGAGCGGCAGGAGGCAGAGGAGCCCCACCGCGGTGGCGGCGGCGGCGAGCAGGAAGCCGAGGCCCAGGGCCCCGGTGTCGCCCATGAAGCAGCGGGCGGGGGGCCGGTTGAAGACGAGGAAGGCCACGAGGCCGGCCGCCGCCGCCGCGCAGACCGCCGCCACCCCGTCCTGCCCCTGGGCGACGCCGAGCCAGGCGCAGACGGCCAAAGGCGGGATGCACAGCCCGGCGGCGAGCCCGTCGAGGCCGTCCGCGAGGTTGACCGCATTGCTGGTGGCGACGCCGGCGAGGGCGGCGAGCGCGACCCCGCCCAGGCCAAGCCCGACCAGGCCCAGGCCGGGGACCAAGGCGGCGGTGGGGGCGTGCGCCGCGAGGAGGGCGGCCACCCCGATCGCCACTACCAGCTGCGCCGCGAGCTTCTGGCGGACCGTGAGCCCGAGCCCCCGGCCCCGGGCGTTCAGCCAGTCGTCGGCGAGGCCGATCGCGCCGCCGGCGGCGGCGGCGAGCGCGACCGTGCCGCCGGCGGGATCCCGGCCGAGGATGAGCCACGCGCACACCGCCAGCCCGAGGAACACCACCCCACCCGCGGTCGGCGTCCCGGCCTTCGTCTGGTGGGCGACCGGCCCCTCGGCCCGCACCCGTTGGGCGAGCCCGACCCGCCGGAGGGCGGCGATCGCCAGCGGGTTGGCGACGAGCCCGAGGGCGAGCGCGCCCGCCGCCGCCGCAAGCGCGGTCACGCCCACGATCCTAGGGGACCAGGTGATGCTCATCGATGATGACCTCGGCCACCTGCTTGAAGGTCGGCGCGGCGTCGAAGGCCCCCTCGCGCAGGGGGGCGGTCACCTGCGGGTCGCGGATGATGCAGAGCATCGAGTACTGGGGGTTGGAGGCCGGGAAGAACCCGGTGAACGAGTCGATCGTCTGGTTGCCGTAGCCGCCGGTGGGCAGGGCGACCGAGGCGGTCCCGGTCTTGCCCGCGATCTGTCCGCGCCAGGTCGGCCACATCCGGGCCATGAAGCCGGAGCCGATCGGCTGGTCGACGACCCGCACCATCATCTGGCCGAGGGTGCGGGCGGCGGCAGCGCTCATGACCCGGCGGGCGGCGGGCCGGATCGCGGTCGCGGGCCGGCCGCCCCCGGTGATGGCGGTGGCGACGTGGGGCTGGATCCAGACCCCGCCGTTGGCGACGGCGTTGACCGCGGCCAGCATCTCGATCGGGGTGACCACGATCCCCTGGCCGAAGCTGGCGGTCGCCACCTGGACCGCCGACATCTGACTGAGCGCGGGCAAGGGCGCCCAGTCCTCGCCGGCGAGGTCGACCCCGGTCGGATGGCCGATCCCGAACCGCTGCATGTTCGCGTAGAAGCGGGGGGCGCCCTCGAGGTCGAGGACATGGATGGCGCCGACGTTGAGCGAGTCCTCGAGGACGTAGTTCATCGAGATCCACCCGTGGGCGCGCAGATCCCAGTCGTGGATCGCGTAGCCATCGACGACGGCGACCCCGGTCTCGTTGAAGTGGAGGTTCGGGGTGATCGCCCCGTCGTTGAGGGCGCCCGCGAACGTGACCACCTTCATCACCGATCCGGGTTCGTAGAGGTCGGCGAGGCCGGCGTCCCGGAAGAGCGTGGGGTTGGTGACGTTGTAGGCGTTGGCGTTGTAGGAGGGGTAATCGGCCCAGGCCGCGATGGCGCCGGTGCGCACGTTCATGACGATCATCGTCCCGGAGCTGCCGTGGACGGCCCGGACTCGGGCCGCGAGGTCCTTCTCGACCGCGTACTGGACCGGGCCGTCGATCGCGGTCTGGAGGGTGCGACCGGGGATGGCGGCCTGGTGGGCGGCGTGGGGCATGACCTGGTCGTAGCCGAGGGCGTCCTGGATCGCGGTGGCGTACCCGGGCCGACCGGCGAGCACGGCGTTGTAGTAGCCCTCGAGCCCGTAGGCGCCCTGGCCCTCCGCGTTGACGAAGCCCAGCACGTTGGCCGCCAGGCTCGTGCCCGGCACCGCCCCCGGCCCGTAGACCCGCTGCATGACGAGGGTGGTCGTGATCCCGGGCAGGTTGTCGGCGTTGATCCGCTGCGCCACCGCCGGCGGCTGCGCCTTGGCCAGGTACGCGAACTGGAGCGGCTGGGTGAGGACCTTCTGGAGGCGAGCGGCCGGCTGGCCGAGGATGGGGGCGAGCCGGCTCGCGACCCCGACCGCTTGGCCCGCGGGGATCACCGCCGGGTCGGCCACGATGTCGTAGGTGGGGACGTTGCCCGCCAGGACCTGGCCCTGGGCGTCGAGGATCAGCCCACGGGTGGCCGGGAGCGGGACCCGGACCAGCCGCTGGGCCAGCGCCGCCGCCGCCAGCTGCGGGCCCATGCCGATCTGGATCTGGGCCGAGCGGGCGGCCAGGGCCAGGGCGCCGATGATGGTGGCCGCGAGCAGGACGCGGGTCCGGGGCGCGTGCCGGGGCCGGCGCGCCGCCGGTCGGGGTGCAGGGGCGTTGGGGACGGTCGGCGGGCTCCAGCGCCCCGCGCGGCTGGCCACCCGGTCAGCTCGTCGGGCCGGGGCCGGCGGGGCCGGGCAGGGGGGGTTGCGCGGCCGGTGCCTCGCCGAGCAGGCGCAGCACCGGCAGGAGCGGGTCTCTCGGCCCCGAGGTCACCGAGGGGACGGTCGTCCAGCTGATGGGCGGCCCGAGCCCGGCCCTGGCGGCGCCGGCCTCGACCGTCCCCGCTGAGCGGACCTGGGCGAGGGTGGTCTGGAGGAGTGCCGACCGCGACCCGAGGACGGTGCTGGTGGTCTGGAGCGAGGCGATCCGCTCACCGACCGCGGCGCCGGTCGCGGACTCGCCCACCAGCAGGGTGCCGATCACGCCCAGCACCGCCACCGCGGGGATGAGGGCGAGGGCGGCGGGGCCTGACGGCCGCCGGCGCCGCCGCGCCCGGCGGCCCGGCGGCGGGGCCATGGGAGGGGCCGGCTCGCGGTCGTCGAGCGCCGGCAGGT
Organism: Candidatus Dormiibacterota bacterium; assembly: GCA_027306595.1. Lineage (GTDB taxonomy): Bacteria > Chloroflexota > Dormibacteria > Aeolococcales > Bog-877 > DAHUZL01. The sequence goes on from DAHUZI010000145.1 coordinate 4,673, forward strand.
CCGGCCGCGCGGGCGGGGCGAGGAGATGGATGGACACGCAGGAGGGGACCGGGGGACAGGACGAGGACGGGTCCGGTGGGGGACGGCTCGCAGGCCCGCCCGGGGCGGACCCGGGGGACGGCCCGCGAGCCGGTCAGGCCGGGCGGGGCTCCGAATCGGGCAGGCGGACGGCGGCGCGAAGGCGAGCGGAGCGAGCGCGCGGGTTGCGGAGACGCTCCGCCGCGCCGGGCATCACGGCGCGACGGTTGAGCAGGGAGAGGGTGGCCCGGTGGGCGCAGGTGCAGACCGGTTGCGAGGGCGGACAGGTGCAGGTGGTGCTAAGACGCGTGAGAAGACGTTTGACGGCGATGTCCTCGAGGGAGTGGAAGGAGACGACCCCCACGCGCCCACCGGGCCGGAGAAGACGGATCAGAGCGTCGAGCCCCCGCGTCAGCTCGCCGAGCTCGTCGTTGACGGCGATGCGAAGCGCGAGGAAGGTGCGGGTAGCGGGATGGATGTGGCGCGGCCAGCGCGCCCGCGGGATGGCGGCGGCGCAGAGCTCGGCCAGCTCCACCGTGCGCGTGATCGGCGCGAGCGCGCGCCGACGCACGATCGCCCGGGCGATCATGCCGGCGAACGGCTCGCCGCCGTCGATGTGCAGGAGGTGGCGGAGGTCGTCCGGCGCCAGGGTGTTGACGAGCGCGGCGGCGGTGATGCCACCCGCCGTCGGATCGAAGCGCATGTCGAGCGGACCGTCGCGACGCAGGGAGAAGCCGCGCTCGGGGTCGTCGAGCTGGAGCGACGAGATCCCGAGGTCGAGGACGGCGACGTCGAAGCGGAGCCCGAGCGGTTCGGCGTAGCGCTCGACATCGGCGAAGGAGCCTCGGACGCACCAGAGGGCGGGGCCGGCGTCCGCGAAACGGTCGCGGGCGCGGCGGATGGCGGCCGGGTCCCGGTCTAGGGCCAAGACCCGACCGCCAGGGAGGACGTGTGTGATCAGGCGCTGGGTGTACCCGCCCTCGCCGAGGGTCCCGTCGAGGCAGATCTCGCCGGGGCGGGGGCGCAGGAGCGCCATCACCTCGTCGAGGAGGACCGGGGTGTGCCCCCCGGTCGCCGCCGGGGCCTGGGCGTCGACGAGCGGGCGGACCCGAGGGCGCCGCGGGGTGGTCACGCGCCCCATGGTGAAGCCGGCGGCGAGGGTGGTCACGCCAGCACCTGCGGGCCCGGCTCCGGGGCGGAGGGCTGGGCGGCGCGGGCACGCGCCGCCAGCTCACCGAGCTGGCCCGGGTCGTGCGCCGCCTGGCGCGCGTCCCAGACCTCGGCCGCGAAGATCTCGACGACGTTGTTCATCCCCGCGAGCACGACCGCGCGGTCGATGCCGGTCCACGCCCGCTGGTCGGCGGTCAGCCGGATCCGGTGTTGGGCGTCGAACTGGAGCGGTTCCGAGTACGGGAAGACGGCGCGGAGGAACTCCCGGTGTGGGGTCGGCGCGTCGGCCGCATAGCGGATCCCCGCCACCAGCCGCCGCCACTCCTCGCCCGGGTAGATGACCAGGCAGTGGTCCGCACCGCGGCTGATCATCGGACCCCCCTCCTCGAGCTGATAGCGGTACCGGGGCGGGACGGCGAGGCGGCCCTTGTCGTCGACGGCATGCCGGGCGATGCCGAAGAACACTGCTCAGCGTCCCCCGGGTCCCGCCGCATTCCATCGACGATCATCGACCAAGTGCCCCACCTTTCCCCACTGATCTGTCGGCCGTGCGCAGTGTACGCGAGCGCGGAACTCTTGTCCACCAGAACAGCAGTTCGCTTGCGGGAACCACAGGGCGTCGGTGTGGCGACCGTCCCCACCGGTCCGGCAGAGGACCGCCGCTTCAATCCGCGATCAGATGGGTCGCGGACCCGGGCGCGCCGGCCGTGGTCCAGCCCTGGGCCCCAGAAAGTGGGGATCAGTGGGGCCGCCCGCGGGCCGGCGGTGGCGCAGGGGGCGCGGCCCCCTGCGGGGAGCGGGTGAGGCGGGCGATACGCCGAGTTCTGTCCCCCCCGGCCCTCGCATCCGGCGCGGCGCCGGACGGGCTCCCACCGGGAGGGGATGACCATCCATCTGGGACGGCGGTTGCCCGCCGCCTCGTGCGACCCACCCGGGTGCATCCGGACGAGCAGCCCGGGGCCAAGGGCTCGCACCCTGCTGGGTCTTGCTCCGGACGGGGTTTGCCTGGCCGGCCGGTCACCCGGCCGCCGGTGGGCTCTTACCCCACCATTTCACCGTTGCCGGCCGCGGGGAGCTCCCGCCGCCGGCTGTGTCATTTCTGTGGCACTCTCCCTGGGGTTTCCCCCGCCGGGTGTTGCCCGGCGTCCTGCTCGGTGGAGCTCGGACGTTCCTCGACCGGCGTCCGGCCGGCCGCGGTCATCTGCCCGCCGCCCACGTCATCGTAGCGCCCGGACGCGAGCGGGGCGGCGACCCTGCGGCCGCTGGCCGCCCCGGTTCGCAGCGGCCGCGCTCAGCGCCGCCGCTCGGCCGCCTCGCGCGCAGCCAGCACCGCCAGCCCATCGACGCGGTTGTTGCCGGCGTTGTCGGCGTGCCCGCGCACATGCACGAGCGCGACCCGCCCCCTCAGCTCGGCGAGGCGCTGGTCGATGGCGGGGTAGAGGTCGCGGTTCGCGTTGCGCTTCCAGCCGAGGGTGAGCCAGCCGATGACGTTGCGGGCGTCGACGTGCAGGCGCAGGGTCTGGTCGGGACGGGAGCGGGCGGCGAAGGCGCGCAGCGCCTCGGCGACGGCGGTGAGCTCCATGCGGTTGTTGGTGGTGGCGGGGTCGCCGCCGCTCGCCTCCTCCACCCCGCCGGGCCACTCGAGCCGGTACGCCCAGCCGCCGGGCCCGGGGTTGCCGCTGCAGGCCCCATCGGCATAGCCATCCACGGTGGAGGCGGCCCCGCCGCGCCCCGCGGCAGCGGGCGCCGTCACGCCGTCACAGGAGGAGGAGCCGCTCGCACGTCTCGCACACCGCGAGCTCGTCGCGGCGGGCGAGGTCCAGGACCCTGGGCGGCACCGGCAGGCGGCAGCCGGTGCAGGCCCCGTGGACGATCCGGGCCACCGCCGGCGTGCGGTGGGC
>DAHUZI010000147.1 GCA_027306595.1 Candidatus Dormiibacterota bacterium
AGGGGGGCCAGGGCGGGGGGATCCGCGGGGTCGATCGCCCGCGCCAGCCACCAGTCGGCCAAGGCCGGGTTGCGGGCGAGGATCGGGCCGTGGAGATAGGTGGCGACGACGCTCCCCGCCGCCGCCCCCTCGCCACCGTCCCGGCCGTTGTTGCCTTCGCCGACCTCGGTGGCGCCGAGGGGCGCGAGGCCGGGGCCGAGGAAGGTGCGGCCGCTGTGGTTCTCGAACCCGACCAGGAGCGGATCGGCGAGCCCGAGGCCGGGGCCGGCGCGGATGACCACGTTGCCGATGGCGCGGCGGCGGCCGGCAACCGTGTGCAGGTCGAGAAGGCCCAGCCCGGGGATCGTGGCGCCATCCGCGCTCTGGTAGCGAGTTCCGAGGAGCTGGTAGCCGCCGCAGACCGCGAGCAGGGGGCGCCCAGCGGCGACCGCATCGCGGATCGCCGGCCCGGCATGGACCACGAGATCGCCCGCGATCCGGGCCTCATCCCGGTCCTGCCCGCCGCCGAAGAGCAAGCCATCGCAGGTGGCGGCGAGCTGCCCGGACGCCGGACCCGGGTCGATGGGCACCACCTCCAGGCGCCACCCGCGCCAGGCCGCCCGCCGGACCAGGCAGAGGACGTTGCCCCGGTCGCCGTAGATGCTCATCTGGGCGGGGTAGAGGTGCCCGAGGCGCAGGGGGCGGCGGACGGTCACCTCCGCTCCCAGTAGGGGCCGACCGCGCCCCGCCGGGTCAGCTCCCGGTACCAGGCGAGCGCGGCGGTGTAGGTGAGGAGGGCGGCGACCGTCCCGCCGCCGGCGCGCCCGGCCGCCAGGCAGGCGTCGAGCGCCGCCGCGGGCGGCTCGGCGATTTGGATCCGGCCGTCGTCGACGCCCGCGTAGTGCAGCCGGACGAGGAGGTCGGCGGCGCGGGTGCCGCTCACGATCAGTCGGGGCGGGGCGTCGGGTGCGGCGAGCCGCTCAAGCTCCGCATCCCAGATCCAGGAGACGTCGCGCCCGTCCGCGACCCCGTCGTTGAGGCCAAGGGCGAGCGCCGGCGCGCGGGTGCCCATCGCCGCCCGGATCGCCTCGTCGAGGCCCGCTGGGTTCTTGGCGAGGAGCAGCCGCACCGCCGCGCCCTCGAGGGCGACCCGCTCGCCGCGTCCGAAGGCCGGCTCGGCGTCCTGGAGGCTGGCCGCTGCGTCTCGGGGGTCGGCGCCCATCACGGCCAGGGTGGCGAGGGCGGCGGCCGCGTTGGCGACGTTCACGATCCCGCCGATCGGGAGGTGGACCGGGATCTCGCCGTCGGGGCCGCGCAGGGTGAAGCGGACGGAGGCCAGGCCGTCGACGGCGACCTCGGTCGCGGACCAGGTGGGCTGGGGCCGGGTCAGCCCGCAGCCGTCGCACCGGTAGTGGCCGGCGTGGGCGTAGACCACGGTTGCGTAGTCGAGTGGGGCGCCACAGCGGGGGCAGCGGCTGGCGTCGGCCGCCGCCCCGAGCGCCCGACCGGGATCGGCGGCGCTGTCGATGCCGAAGTAGCGGACGTCCCCGCACCCGGCGGTGAGGCTGGCGACGATCGGGTCGTCGGCGTTGGCGACGCAGACGCTCCCCTCGGGGAGGTCGGCGACCGCCAGCCGGAGCCGCTCGGCGACCTCGTCGAGCTCGAAGGCGCGGTCGAGCTGGTCCCTCGAGAGGTTGAGGAGCGTCACGCAGCGCGGCCGCACCTCGCGCACCGCGCGGGGCAGGCTGAGCTCGTCGACCTCGAACACCAGCCAGTCGGTGTCGAGCCGGCCGGCGGGGCTGGCGGCCTGCACGGCCGCCGCAGTCAGGCCGAAGACCAAGTTGGCCCCGCTGGGGTTGGCCACCACCCGCCAGCCGGCCCGGCGGGCCCCAGCGCGGATCAGCGAGGCGGTCGTGGTCTTGCCGTTGGTCCCGCTGACCAGGACTGCCCCGCAGCGGGCCTGGGCGGCGAGGGCGGCCAGGACTCCGCCGTCGATTGCCCGGGCGACGTCGCCCGGCAGGGTCGTCCCGCCGCCCCGGCCGAGCCGGCGCGAGAGGGCGCCGGTGAGGCGGCCCGCCGCCACCGCGGCGGACAGCCGCCCGGTGCGCCGCATCAGCCCGTCGCCGCTTCGCGGGCGGGCGGGGGCGCCCAGGCGGTACGGGTCACGGTGACGCTCGCCCCCGGGACCTCGGCGGCGGCGGCGGCGAGCTCGGCCGCCGCCTCGCGGTCGGGGGCGAGGCTGAAGTAGGCGCCCCCGCTGCCGGTGAGCGCCCAGGGGAGCGGGGCCGTCGCCGACCGCAGCCGGCGGGCCCGGTCGGCGAGGCCGGGGTCGACCCGCCACGCCGCCGCCTCCAGGCCGCTGCCGAGATAGGCGGGGTCGATCGGCTCACCGTCGCGAAGGGCCGCCGCCAGGCGGTCGACCCGCTCCCCGTCGGTGTGATCGGCCGGCCGGGCCGCCGCGTAGACGAGCCGGGTGCGCACCGCCCCCAGCACCGCCACCACGCACCAGATGGGGGAGGGAGAGGGCAGGGGCTCGAGCTCCTCGCCGACGCCCCCCAGCCGCGCGGTCCCGCCGAGTAGGGCGAACGGCACGTCGCTCCCGAGTGCAAGGGCGATGCGCCACCCCAGGGTGTCCTCGAGGCCGGGCGCGAGGAGGCGCAGGGTCGCGGCGGCATCGGCGGAGCCGCCCCCCAGCCCGCTGGCGATCGGGATCCGCTTGCACACCCAAAGGCGCCCCACCCTCGGCGGCCGGCCGGCGGCGACCAGCGCCGCGGCCGCGCGGGCGACGAGGTTCGGGCCCCCCTCCGCCGCCAGGGCCGCCGCCTCGGGCCCAGTCACCGCCACCTCCCAGCCCGTGGGCTCGGCGCCGGCCGCGGGGGGAGCGCCCTCCTCGGCAGCGACGAGGTCGCCCCACTCGAGGGACTGGGAGACGGCGGCGAGGTCGTGATAGCCGTCCTGGCGGCGGCCGAGGACCTCGAGCGCGAGGTTCAGCTTCGCGGGCGCCGGCCGAGCCGTCCACATGGCCCGAATTCTCGGGCTTGGGAGGGGGCGGCCGTTCTCCGCTGCTCCCTTGCTATACTCCGCCCGCGCCCAGCCGATCGGCGGGGCCGTCGGAGCGTGCCCGCCGGGCATCGGCCCGCGGGCGTGCCACCCATCCGAATCGCGTCGAGGGTTTCCGCCATGGCCAACACACGCTCCGCCCGCAAGCGGATCCGCGCGGCCGAGCGCCGCCACGTCCGCAATCGCGCGGTGCGGTCGGCGGTGCGCACCGCTGTGGCCCGAGCCCGGCGCGAGCTCGCGTCCCAGGCGCTCGAGGCGGCCACCCCGCTGGTGAACGCCGCGGCGTCGGCGCTGGACAAGGCGGCCGGGCACGGGATCCTCCACCCCCGCAACGCCGCCCGCCGGAAGTCCCGGCTGATGCGGATGGCGGCCCGCGCCGCCCTGGTGGTCGCGAACCCCGAGCTGGCGGCGCCCTCCCACGCCAAAGGCACCGGCCGGGCCCGGACCGCGGTCGGCGGCGGCGCCCGCGGTGGGCGCCAGGCGGCCAAGGGGCGGACGACCCGAGCGGGCGGCAAGCCGCAGACCAAGTCGACCCGGCAGGCGGCGGCCCGAGCCGCGAGCCCTCGCCGCGGGGGGGCGACCCCCGCGGACTGACACCGGCCGCCTCCCTCAGCCGGCGGGTCGCGGCCGCTCGCTGCGCTCGACCACGAGCTCGGCGACGTACGCCTCGATGGCGATCTCCGCCTCCACGTCCCCGGACCGGATCGCCGCGTCCAGGTCGGCGAGCGTCTCCAGGGCCGCTGCCAGCCGGCCGGGATCGGTTTCGCGCACCTGACGCTGGAGCCGCTGGGCCGCCCATGTCGGCCGGCCCGGCCGCGGGGCAGCGGCCGGAAGTCCCCGGGCGCTGCGGGCGTGGCCCTCGATCAGATCGCGCAGCCACCGCGCCAGGCTCGCGACCAGGAGCGGCGGGGGAGCGCCCTCACGTCGCCGCTCCAGGGCCGTCAGGTGGGCGAGGGCGCGGCTGGGCGCCTCGACGATCGCGTCCGTGAGCTCGTAGATCTCGCTGGCGGCGGGGTCGGTGATGAGGGTGTCGGCGGTCGCGGCGTCCAGGGTCCCGTCCCGTCCTGCGGCGATCTGGCACTTCTCCAGCTCCCCGTCGAGCCGGTACAGGTCGACCGCCGCCAGCCGCCGGAGGCGGGCGCGCGACGAGGCGGCGAGCGTCAGGCCGCGGCGACGGAGCTCCCCGTCGAGATGGGCGTCGATCGCCGACCGCCGGGGCCCGGTGAGGGTCCGGACCTCACCGGCCGCGCGGACCAGGGCGACGACCGGGTTGGAGGCGGGGACCACGCTGCGGACGACGATCGCGACGCGGCAGCTGGGATCGCGAGCTGTGAGGGCGTCGGCGAGGGTTCGGGCGTCGGTCGGACGTCGCCCACCGACAAGGCCGGGGGGATCGACCAGGACGACCACGCGGTGGGGGTCGAGGAAGGCGGGGGTCGCGAGGCTCTGGCGGACCTCGTCCAGCTGGGCCGGGGCACGGAACACCTCCTCGCTGAGCGGGTGGGTGATCTCCCGGCGCCACGCCGCCTGGACCTCGGCGGCGGCACGATCGACGAGGAAGGCCTCGTCGCCGTGAATGAGGACCAGGTCGCCCTGCCCCGCCAGGGGTCCGCCGCGCGCTGCCATGCCGCCCCAGTATGGCCGGGCTCGGGGCGGAGCCTTGGCGCGCTCGTGCTTGCGATTCGCCGCCCCCGCCCGTCAGCATGTGTGGCGCTCGGGCGAGCCGACGCTCCCCGGCCGGCCGGGCGTGGGTGCCGGCCGACCTGAACCCCCATGAGGTGTGGTGTGGCGCTCTCGGCCTTTCCGACCCCGGTGCCCCACCTGCCGCTGGGCACAGCTGGGGCGGCGGCGGCGATTGGCGCGACCTTCCTCATCCACATCGCGCTGGTGGGGTTCATCCTCGGGGCCACCGCGCTCGCCCCCTTCATGGAGCTGGCCGGTCGGCGCCGTGGCGGCGACCCGCGCCACCTCCGCTACGCCCGCCGCCTCGCCCAGGCCACCGTCTACCTCTACAGCTTCGGCGCCACCTGGGCGGTCTTCGCCGTGGTCCTCCTCACCGGCCTCTACGGCAACCTGATCGGCACCCTGCTCAACCTCCTCCTGCTTCCCCTCACGATCGCGTTCTCCAGCTTCTTCATCGGGATCCCCCTCCTGCTCCTCTACGTCTACCGCTGGGACCAGATGGGACCGCGGCTGCACCTGGCGGTCGGCTTCGCGTTCGCCTTCATCCAGTACGTCTTCCTCTTCACGATCGTGGAGCTCGACAGCTACGTGCTCAACCCGGGGTCGCTCCACGCGACGACCGCCGCCTTCAGCCCCAGCTATCCCTGGCTCCTGCTCCACTACGTGGGCGCCAACATCTCGTGGCCGGCCCTGCTGCTGGCCGCTCTGGCGGTCTGGCGGCTGCGGCGGGCGACCGATCCCCAAGAGATCGCCTTCCAGCGCTGGGCGGCGCGGGTCAACTTCACGGTCGGGGCGGCCTTCCTGCTGATCCAGCCGGTGACCGGCTTCCTCCTGGCGCTCACCATCCAGCAGAACTCGGCCCCCGCCTTCCTGTCCCTCACCGCCGGCGGGTCGGGCTGGATGCTGGTCGGCCAGGAGGCGCTGCTGGCGGTGGTGGTGGTGGGGGCGAACCTCGTCTTCTGGCAGCACAGCCCGGCGGCCAGCCGCAGCCAGGCTGGGGCGGGCCTCACCGTGGTCGCGCTGCTGGGGATGGCGGGGGCGACCCTCCCCGCCGCGGTGATCCCGAGCGGACTGGTCGCGCTCCGCTACGTCCTCCTCCTCGTCGCCTTCGTCGCCACCGCGATCCACCTGCTCCGCTTCACTCGCGAGCGGCGTCAGGGCGGCGACGCGGCCGGGATCCGCCCGCCGGCGGCCCGGCTCATGACGCTGGTGGGGGTGGCCGCCCTGGTGCTCACCCTGTACATGGGCGTGATCAAGGAGAACATCAAGCTCCCCTGTGCCATCGATGCCCCAACCGGCCACGCCCAGTGCCTCATGACCCTCCACACGGCGACCCGCAATTTCAACCCGCCTCGGGGCTACCTGCCGTGACCGAGCCTGACCACCGGCGGGGACGTCTTTGAACTACCAGGACTTCGAGTCCGCCTGGTACCTCGGCATCCTGATCACGGCGGTCTTCACGGTCCTGATGGTCGGCGCCTGGATGGTGTTCCGCCGGCTGGGCGCGCTCTGGCGCGAGGGCGACCACCTCGCGGCCAGCGTCGCCGGATCGGTGACCGCGCTGACCATCGTGTTCGTGGTCGGCATGCTCATCGCGCTCCTGGTCGGGGCGATCGTTCGAGGCGGCGGCTGAGGTGGGCGCCCGGATGACCCGTCGCCGGTTCATGCTCCTGGCGACCAACGTCGCCGGAGCCGGGATCACCCTGCTGATCGCGGCCCCGATCGTCGGTGAGGTGCTCCAGCCGATCTTCGCCCGGCGCCGGCATCCCTGGGTGCGGGTGGGCGACATCAGCCAGGTGCCGGTGGGGATTCCCACCGCCTACGTCGTGCCGATGCCGACCACCCAGGCCTGGCCGGTGCCGCCGGTGTCCCGGATCGTGTACGTGGTCAAGCTCAATGTCGGAAACCAGATCCAGGTGATCTCCCTCTCCAACGTCTGCACCCACATGCAGTGCGACGTGCACTGGGACGTCAACCTCCAGCAGTTTCTCTGCCCCTGCCATGGCGGCTTCTACTCCATCACCGGGATCAACATCGGCGGCCCGCCGCCGAAGCCGCTCTTCCGCTACCGCCACAAGCTGATCGGGCCCACGCTCTACGTGACCGACCAGCTCACCGAGGCGTAGCCGGATGGCGAACGAGTCGACCCGCTCGAAGCTGGCGGCGCGGATGACCCACCCGGTCTCCCGTCCGCTGGCGATCGTCTACCGCTGGGTGGACGAGCGGATGGGGATCAACGATCTCCTCTACAAGACGCTGTACGAGGCTGTTCCCCGGCGGGGCGCCTGGGCCTACACCCTGGGCAGCGCCACCCTCATCATCATCGCCCTCCAGATCGTCACCGGCATGTTCCTTCTCTGGAGCTACGTGCCCTCGACGACCGAGGCCTGGGAGAGCCTGAACTTCCTGGAGCGCCACAACGAGTTCGGGGCGATCGTCCGCGGCATGCACCTGTGGGGGGCCTACGTCCTCTTGCTCGTGATCGGCCTGCACATGGTGCGGACCTTCGTGAGTGGCTCCTACAAGAAGCCGCGCGAGCTCAACTGGATCACGGGCGTCATCCTCTTCCTGCTCGTGCTCGGGCTGGGCATCACCGGGGCGATGCTGCCCTGGGACCAGGCCGCCTACTGGACCACGATCGTGACCACCCACGTGCTCAGCTACTTCCCCGGTCTCGGGCACTGGCTCCAGGAGATCTGGCGGGGCGGTAACCAGGTGGGGCCGGTGACCCTGACCCGGACCTTTGCCATCCACATCTGGCTGCTGCCCGCTCTGCTCGTCCCCCTGATCGTCGTCCACCTCTACCTGCTCCGCCGCCACGGCGAGCACGGAGCCTGGATCAACTACCGGGGCGCGCGCGAGGAGCCCGACGGCGAGGCCGCCGCGCCCCTGGTCCATGCCGAGCCGCCCTACCCGGCCGTCCCCAGCGACCCCGGCTACGCCGTCCCCGACGACCTTGACGAGTTCTTCCCCTCCCAGGTGGGCAAGGACTCGATCGTGTCGTTCGCCCTGGTCCTCCTCATCTTCGTGATGGCGGTGGTGGTGGGGTCACCCCTGGAGGCGCCGGCCAACCCGGCCACGCTCACCTATGTCCCGACCCCGGAATGGTTCTTCCTGCCGCTCGACCAGCTCCTGGTCCAGTTCCCCCAGGCGTGGATGATCGCGGTCGGCACCTTCGCCATCCCCGGGCTGGCGTCGACGATCCTGATCCTGGTCCCCTTCCTCGACCGCTCGCCCGATCGGGAGCCGTGGAAGCGTCCGCAGCTCATGGTGCCGGCGCTCTTCACCCTCCTCTTCCTGATCTTCGAAGCCCTCCTGGCGGTCAACCGCCTCTTCAACCTCTGAGCGGAGCCTTCATGCGCGACCTCCTCACCCTCGCGCCGCACCTCACTCCGGTCAGCATCTCGACCGGGGTGGCCGTCGCCTTGGTCGGCGTCCTGATGCTCCTCCACATCCAGTTCGCCGGCTTCCAGCAGGGCGGGGCGATGCTGGTGACGCTCTTCGACTTCCTCGGGATGGTCCGCAAGGACGAGCGCCAGACGCGATTCGCCCACGGGATGGTGAAGTCGATGGCGATCGCCTTTGCCTTCGGCGGCGCGCTGGCGATCTTCGCGGTGATGATCCTGTTCACCGGGCTATGGAGCCACTTCTGGGTCAAGCTCCTGCGGATCATGTTCTGGCCGCTGGTGATCGAGGCCGGCGCGTTCGCGCTCGAGATCATGGCCCTGTACACCCTGTACGTGGGCTGGGAGCGGCTGGGCCGGGTGCGGCCACTTCGGATCGGCCTCGGCCTGGTCCTGACCATCGATCTGTTCGTCCAGATGCTGATGATCAATGTGGTGGCGTCGTACATGCTGACGCCGGTTGGGGCCTTCAACCTCCCCCTGCTCCTCATCAACCCCACCCTGATCCCGCTCGAGGTCCACCGGCTGATCGGCAACGTGGCCTTCGTGGGGGCGCTGATCGCCATCGTCGCCGGGGTTCGGATGCTTCGCGCCCGCACCCCTGAGCAGCGCAGCTACGCCGACTGGATGGGCGCGGTGGGGGCGGCGACCGCGATCAGCTTCACGGCCCTCCAGCCCCTAGTCGGCTGGGAGTACGCCAAGGAGATCCAGCTCCACGCCTACGCCAGCTGGTACACGATGATGCTGGGCGGGCTCAGTGTCGCCTTCCTGTTCCAGATGTTCCTCCTGGGGCTCATCCTGACCGCCGGCATCTTCTACTTCTGGCGGCGGGTGCGCACCGGCGGGCTGCGCTCGCCCACCCTGGCCCTGTGCGCGGTGCTGTCGCTCGGCGCCTGGCTCTTGGGGTCGACCCCGGCGTCGCTGGCCTGGTCCTACGAGCAGGTCTTCGCCGCCAACGCCAACGTGCCGATCTGGAACGGCGGCCTGCTCATCCCCTTCGGCCAGATGATCCCCTGGAAGCTCACCGCCCTGGTCACCTTTACCTTCGTCAGCATCACCGCGGTCACCGTCTTCCTGCGCGAGGTGAGCCGCGACCACCTGCGCTGGGGCGAGGCGCGCCGCCATCAGGCGTTGGCCCTCATCACCATGGGGGTGGCGGTGAGCCTGATCATGGCCCTCATGGGCTTCATCCGGGAGAACGGGCGCGGTCCGTTCCTCATCACCAACCACATGCTCGTCAACCAGCAGCAGAACTTCCGGCCCCCGGCCAACAACGGCCCCGCCCTGGGCGGGATCCCCGCCGGGCCCAGCCTCATCCTGGGGGGCTGATGGAGCTCCGACTCGTCGCCGTCCGTCCGCTGGAGGCCGAGCTCGCCGAGGTGACCCGGGAGCCCCTGCCCACCTGGCTGCTGCGCTACTACGAGATGCACTCCTTCGCCTTCGCCGACCGGCCCACCGCGGACCGGATGCCGCTCTCGGCCCGGGTGGCGGCGGTCAAGCTCTCGGTCAACCACCGGCTCCAGCTCGCCGCCGACGTGATCCGGCGGCTGGAGGCCCTGGGCTGGACGGCCCGGGTCGAGGGGGGGCGGGTCGTCATGGCAGTCGACGGGGACGAGCAGGCAGGCTGGGACCGGCTCCGACGGGCCGGGGTCGCCGACCAGATCCTCCTCCTCCTCGACCCCGCCGACCACCCCCGGAGCCTGGGCCGGGCCGGCTCGCCCGCTCCCAGCCCGCCCGCGCCCAATCCCGCCTGACCGGCGCCCCAGCCCCTTGACGGGGACCGGCCCGGCGGTGTCTTATCAGTGCATGCTGATGAGACGTGGCCGCCCGGCCACCGGCGGGCCCAGGTGACGGACCCGCCGGTCGTCCTTTTCGCCTGCGTGCACAACGCCGGTCGCTCGGTGGCGGCCGCGGCTCTCACGACCCATCATGCCCGGGGGCGGGTCGAGGTCCGCTCGGCGGGCTCCGACCCAGCGGCGACAGTCGACCCCCAGGTTGCCCGGGTGCTGGAGGAGCGCGGCCTCACGGTCAGCGGGCATCGGCCGCGGCGGCTCGATCCGGGCGTTGCCGCCGGCGCCGACGTCGTGGTCACGATGGGCTGCGGCGAGCAGTGCCCGGTGGTCCCGGGGTCCCGCCGCGAGGACTGGGCGGTCGAGGACCCCGCCGGTCGCGACCTCGAGACCGTGCGCCGGATCGTGGACGACATCGACCGGCGCGTGCGGCAGCTCCTGGGGACGCTGGCGGTCGATTCCCCCGCTCGTCGTCCCTGACGCCGGCCCGCTCGGCCCAGCCGGCGCGCCCGGCTCAGCCGGCGCGGCGGGCGAGGGTCGTCGCGCTGGACCCGCGGGACGTGAAGGGGGCGGCCAGCATCCAGTCGCCCGCGGTGCCGATCTCCACCATCGTGACCGGGAACCGCCGGGTCGTCCCTTCTATCCCCGTGGCCACGACCACGGCCTCGGCTCGCGATTGGCCGTGGGCGTGAACGCTGACGACCGTGAAGTCGGCGCTCGAGGCCAGGACCGCCCGGTGGAACGTCGTGAACGGGGTCGCGCTGGCGGCCTGGGGGGAGAGGTAGCCGTAGGCGTAGGCGGACTGGTGGCTGTGGACGTCACGGAGGAACTGCTCGAGCGCGGCTCGCGCCCCGGCGGCGGCGGGCGCGCAGCCGGCGAGGAGGAGGGCGGAGCCGACCAGCCCGGCGGCGATCGCCGCCAGCGGCCGGGGCGCGAGCCGCCCGGGGCCGCCCACCTAGCGGGTCACCGCCACCCGCCCGATCATGCCCGGGTGGAGGGTGCAGTAGTACTCGTAGACGCCAGGGGTCAGGAAGCGGACCGCCCAGCGGTAGCCCGCCCCCTCGGTCGGCGAGTTGACGAGGCTCTGGTCGACCCACCAGACGTTGTGCAGGTCGTAGTGGTCGGTCCACACCCACTCCACCGTCGCTCCCACCGGGACCGTGAGGTTCTGGGGCACGAACTCGCCGACCGTGTTGACGTTGTGGTACATGATCACCGTGCAGTCGGGGGGGGCGGGGGGCTGCGGCCGGGGCCGCAGCGAGAGGGCCTGGGTGCCGACGACGGTGCCGGGGGCGAAGGGGACGTGGGCGTCGGTGGGATCGCCCACCTGGCCGAACGCGCCGCACCCGGCCAGGAGCAGCGCAAGAAGGCCGGCTCCAACGATCGTCGCCAGCCGGCGCGGTCCCCGCTCGCCGCGGGCGCGCGTCAGGGCTGCACGCCACATGGCCGAGAGGATACCGGCTCGCCGGTCGCCGCCACCGGGGGAGCGTGGGGAGCCTTCGCCAGTGCCCCGGTTAGGATGGCCCGGATGCCGTCCGCACCCGGGCCCGCTGCCGGCGCACCCGGCCCCCGGCCGCGGACGCCGGCTGGGCGGGCCCGGGTCGCCGCCCGCGTGCTGGCCGCCACGTATCCGGGGACCTGCGCACTGGTCCACGCCGACGCGTTCCAGCTCCTGGTGGCAACGGTCCTGTCGGCGCAGACGACCGACGAGCGGGTGAACCAGGTGACCCCGGCGCTCTTCGCCCGCTACGGCGGCGCCGCCGCGCTGGCCGGGGCTGATCCCCAAGCCCTCGAGGCGATCATCCGGCCGACGGGCTTCTTTCGCACCAAGGCCCGCGCCCTGATCCGGCTCGCCGGCCAGCTCGTCGACGAGCACGGCGGGACGGTGCCGGGCGCGATGGCGCAGCTGACCCGGCTGCCCGGCGTGGGCCGCAAGACCGCCAACGTTGTTCTCGGGGTCGGCTTCGGGGTCCCCGGGCTGGCGGTGGACACCCACGTGACCCGCCTGGCCAATCTCCTCGGCCTGGTGGCCACCCGTGACCCGGTGAAGATCGAACAGCAGGTGACCGCCATGCTCCCGCCGTCGCAGTGGACGGGATTCGGGCTCCGCCTCATCGAGCACGGCCGCCAGGTGTGCGTGGCGAATCGCCCCCGCTGCCCGGTCTGCCCGTTGCAGAGCTGGTGCCCCAGCTCGTCCACCCGCGCGGGCCCGACCGCGGGCCGCCGCGCCCGACGTGGGGCGCCGCCCGGCGGCCGGCGCGCGTAACCAGCGGCCGATCCGGGCCGTTGGCCGTTCGATGCCCGCCGCTCGCGGGCGGCCCGGACGGCGGGGGTGCGGGGGCAGGATGCGGGGGCACGGGCTTGCGCTGCGGCTGGGGGTGATCGCCGGGCTCGGGCTCGTCGCCGCAGCGGTCCTCGTCTGGGTGGGACAGCCCCGGGTGGCCTGGCGGCTGCGTCCCGCCGACAACCGGCTCGGGCTCCACCTGGCCCCCGGGCCGGGGCCGCTCGCGGGGTGGGTCCTGCACCTGGACCAGCTGGAGCTCCCGGGGATGACACGTCCCCAGACCCGTGCGGGGCGCCAGCTGCGGCCGGGGGAGCGCATCCGCCTGCCGGTCCGCATCACCGGGCCGCTGGGGCGCACCGTCGTGGTGTCGCTGCGGGTCCCGGCGGCCCCGGCCCTCCGGGTCAGCCGGCTCACCGCCCGCACCCTGCGCCTGGGGTTCGACCGCGCGCTGGCACGGGCCGAGGCGGAGTACGGGCCGGGGCCGGGCCGACCGGTGGCGGCCCGGGGCACGGCCGTCCTCCTGGCGCGCACCGCCCGGGTGCGCACGGTGCGGCTCGAGGTGGTGGCGGAGGACGGTGAGCGGGCGGCGGTGGACGTCACCGTGCCGGCGCTCGCCCCGATCGCCTGGCGTGTCGGCCCGGTGCGCCTCGCCGGACGCCGCCCCCTGGCCGTCACCTTCGCCGCCCCGGTGCGCTGGGTGGCCGGCCGGGCGCCGATGACGCTCGTCCCGAAGGTTGCCGGACGGTGGCGGTCGATGGGCTCCGCCGGCGTGCGGTTCGTCCCCGCCGGGCCGTGGCCGCCCGGCAGCCGGCTGGTCGTCCGCCCAGCCCCGGAGGGCGTCACCGGGGCCGACGGCGCGCAGCTGGTCGGCCGGCCCGAGACCCTGCGACTCCCCGTCCGCAGACGGCGGACGCCGGCCCGGCTGCGCACGGGCCGGACCGCCGTTCCCGACGCCGGTGGACCCACGGCGGCAGGCGCCCCACCGGGTCCCCGAACCGGTGCCGACGGGCCGCCCGCCCCGCCCTCGGGCTCGACGCTGCCGGTTGACTCCTTCGGCAACCCCTCGGGCGGGCGGATCTACCTCACGATCGACGATGGCTGGTTCCCCAACGACGGGGTGCTCCAGCTCATGCGGGCCGACCACCTGCCGATCACGACCTTCCTCATCGTTGACGCCGCCCAGGAGGACCTTCCCTTCTGGCGCGCGTTCCAGGCCGCCGGCGGGGTCATCGAGGACCACACCGTCATCCATCCCGACCTCGCCCGCCTCCGCCCCCACGCCGCCTTCCTCCAGTGGGCGGTCAACCGGGATCGCTTCCGGCAGTGGTTCGGGGCTGCCCCGACCCTGGGGCGCCCCCCCTACGGGGACGTCTCCTCGAGCGTGCTCGAAACGGCCCGCGAGGCCGGGCTGCGGGCGCTCGTGCTCTGGAGCGCGACCGACACGAACGGGACCATCGCGACCTGGAACGGTCAGCCGCTGGCGGCGGGGGAGATCGTCCTCCTCCACTGGGACCCGGGGGTGGCGGGCGAGCTCCGCAGCCTGGTCAAGGTGATCCGCGCCCGCCACCTCACCCCCGCTCCGCTTTTGGCCGGCCTCGGATGAGGCGGGGCGGCGCGGGCCGTCCTCGGCTCAGCGGCCGCGGAAGACCGGCTCCCGCTTCTCCAGGAAGGCCCGCCAGCCCTCGCGGGCGTCGTCGGCCATCAGCGAGGCGGCCTGGGCGCCGGTCTCGAAGGCGAGCACGGCCTCGAGCCCGCTGGACTGGGCGAGCTGGACCGCCTGCCGGATGTCGCGGATCACGGCGGGCGGTCCGACGGCCAGCGCCCGCGCCATCGCCACCGCGGTGGCGTCGAGGGCCTCGTCATCGACCACCCGGTTCACGAGCCCGATCCGCTCGGCCCGCTCGGTATCGACCGCCCCGCCCAAGAGGAGGAGCTCGCGGGTCCGAGCCGGGCCGACGGCCTGGGTGAGGAACCAGGTGCAGCCGCCCCCGGGGTGGATCCCCACCCGCACGAACGAGGCGGCGAACCGGGCCCGCCGCCCGGCCACCCGCAGATCGCAGCTGAGGGCGAGGTTGAGGCCGGCGCCGATCGCCGGCCCGCCGACGGCGGCGACCGACGGGATGGCGAGGTCGCGCAGGTCGAGGAAGGCGCGGTAGTAGACGCCGAGCGTGCGGCGGCGCTCATCCCAGCTCTGGTTTCCGGCGCCCAGGGCACCGAGGTCGGCACCGGCGCAGAAGGCGGGGCCGGCCCCGGCGACGATGACGGCGCGAACCCCGTCGTCGACCCGGAGCTGGGCGACCTCCGCCCGCAGCGCGTCGCCCATCGCCTGGGTCAGCGCGTTGCGCTGCTCGGGGCGGTTCAGGGTGAGCCGGACCACCCCCTCGGCGGGCGCGTCGCGCTGGACGTAGGGTCCCGAGCCCGAGTCGCCGCCGTCGGTCATGCCGCCCAGGATAGCCGGCCCGGCGCGGCGGGCCTCGTATACTCCGCCCGGCTGGCGGGCGCTTGAGCCTGGGCCTTGCGGGATCGGAGGCCGATCGGGCCGGGTCGGCGCGGGGAGGACGAGCCGATGGCCGCGCGGGTGGTGATCCTGGCGGCCGGCAGCGGCACCCGGATGCGCTCGAGGATCCCCAAGGCGCTCCATCCGGTGGCCGGCCGGCCGCTGGTCGACTGGGTGGTCGCGATCGCGCAGGCGGTGTCGGCGGCTCCCCCGGTGGTGGTGGTCGGACCCGGCGCGGCGCCGGTCGCCGAGCACCTGGCGGGGCGGGCCGTCCTCGCCGAGCAGCCGGAGCCGCGGGGGACCGGGGACGCGCTCCGCTGCGCCCGCCCGCACCTGGCGGACGCCGAGGCGCTGGTGGTCCTGTACGGCGACGTGCCGCTCCTGCGTCCGGCCTCGGTCGCCTCGCTCCTCGAGCGGTTCGTCGCCGCGGGCGCGGGCGCCGCGATCCTCACCGCCCGGCCCCCCGACCCGCGCGGCTACGGGCGGATCCTGCGCGACGGCGCCGGTCAGTTCGTGGGGGTCGTGGAGGAGGCCGATCTGGTGGGGGGGGGCCGCGACGATCGCGGCGGCCGGCTCGACGAGGTGAACGCCGGCGTCTACGTCTTCGATCCCGCCCGGCTCTGGCCGGTGCTCGACGGCCTGCAGCCGGGCAACCGCCAGGGCGAGCTGTATCTCAGCGAGGCGCCCCAGCGGATGGGACCGGTCGCGACCCGGGGCCTCGAGGACCCCGAGGAGATGCTGGGGGTCAACGACCGCGTCCAGCTGGCTGCGGTCGCCGCCGTCGCCCGCCGGCGGGTGCTGGAGCAGCTGATGCGCGACGGGGTCACGGTTGAGGATCCGGCAGCGACGTGGGTCGATGCCGATGTCCGGGTCGGCCCGGACACGGTGCTGCGTCCGGGCACGGTCCTCGGCGGGCGGACCGTCATCGGGCGCGACTGCGTCATCGGGCCCTTCGCCCACATCAGCGACAGCGAGGTCGGCGATGGCTGCCGGCTCGCCGCCTGCCACCTCGAGGGCTGCCGGCTCGCCGACCGCGTCACCGTCGGCCCCTTCAACCGGGTCCGCGCGGGCTCGGTGCTCGAGGCGGCCAGCCGGCTGGGGACCTTCACCGAGGTGAACCGGAGCCGCATCGGGGCGGGGAGCGCCGTCCCCCACCTCGCCTACCTGGGCGACGCGACCCTGGGCCGCGACGTCAACGTCGGGGCGGGGACGATCACCGCCAACTGGGACGGGGCCACCAAGCACCCGACCGTTGTCGGGGACGGCGCCCGGCTCGGCAGCGACACCGTCCTGGTGGCGCCGGTGACGGTCGGGCCCGGCGCCTACACCGGTGCGGGCTCGGTGATCACCCAGGACGTGCCCCCGGGGGCGCTGGGGGTGGCCCGCGCCCGCCAGCGCACCCTGGTGGGCTGGGCCCGCCGGCGGCGGGGGGCGGCCGGGACCGGCCACAATGAGCAGGCCCCCCCCGGCGCGGGGGCCACGCCCGGCCACGGGGAGGCGTCTTGAACCACGGCGGCAACAATCTCATGCTTCTGTGCGGGACCGCGCACCCGGAGCTGGGCCGTCGGATCGCCGCCGAGATCGGGATGCCGCTCACCCAGATGGCGGTGACGCGCTTCGCCGACGGGGAGTTCGACGTCAAGATCGCGGCCTCGGTGCGCGGCCACGACGTCTTCCTGATCCAGCCCACCTGCCATCCCGTCAACTCCACCTACATGGAACTCTTCATCATCCTCGACGCCCTCCGCCGGGCCAGCGCCGCCCGCATCAACGCTGTCATCCCCTACTACGGGTATGCCCGCAAGGAGAAGAAGACCCAGCCCCGCGATCCGATCTCGGCCAAGCTGATGGCCAACTTCCTGCAGGTGGCGGGGGCCCAGCGGGTCATCACCCTCGACCTCCACGCGGAGGCGATCCAGGGGTTCTTCGACATCCCCGTCGACTCCCTCACCGCCGGCAAGATCCTGGCCGGGCACATCCTCGAGCGGCATCCCGAGGACAACCTCGTCGTGGTCTCGCCCGATGTCGGCGGGACCGCCCGCGCCCGGGTGATCGCCCGCCGTCTGGAGCGCCCGCTCGCGATCATCGACAAGCGCCGCCCCCGTGACGACGACGTCGAGGTCGTCAACGTCATCGGCGATGTCGAGGGCTGCAACTGTGTTGTGGTCGACGACCTCGTCGGCACCGGGGCGACCCTGATCGGGGCCGCCAATGCGCTGACCGCCAAGGGGGCGCGGTCCGTCGAGGTCCTGGCCACCCACGGGGTGCTCGCCGAGGGGTCCTTGGCCCGGCTCAGCGAGGCCCCCATCGCCGAGGTGGTGGTCACCGACAGCATCCCCCTGCCCGCGGACGCGGCGCGCTACCCCAAGCTCCACCAGGTCTCGGTCGCCCCCCTGATCGCCGAAGCGATTGTCCGCGTCCACGAGGGCCGAAGCGTCTCCGAGCTGTTCCGCTGACCGCTGGGCCGCATTGCCCGGCGAGCGGCCTGGCTGCTAGGATCAGCCCCGATCCGGGTGTTCCGGCCCCGCCCGGCGCCGAAGGAGGGAGGCGGATGCGGCGGACCGGCGCCATCGTCACCGGGGTGGCGGCTGCGGCCGGCCTCCTGCTCAGCGCCTGCGGGGGCGCCGTCACCGGGCGGGTGCCGAGTCCCGCCGGCCGCCCCAGCGGCACGGTCCGGTTCGCCGGCTACGTCGGCGAGGGGCCCACCTTCCTCTTCCCGCTCTACCCCGGCGCCTACTGGGACGTGGGCTACGTCCCCTGGTTCAGCTACCTCATGTGGCAGCCGCTCTACCTGTGGGGTGCGGGCGGGTCGCCGGTCTTCAACGCCCAAAGGAGCATGGCCGAGCCGCCGGTCTTCAGCGTCAACTCAGCCGGCCACACGGTGGCGACCATCACGCTCAAGCCCTGGCGGTGGTCGGACGGGCGGCCGATCACGACCCGCGACGTCCAGTTCTGGATGAACCTGGTGCGGGCGGAGAAGGAGAATTGGGCCCCGTACATCCCCGGCAAGTTCCCCGACAACGTGAGCCAGCTGCGGGTGCTCTCGGCTAGGACCTTCCAGGTCGTGTTCAACGCCCACTACAGCACCGTCTGGCTGCTGGGCAACGAGCTGAGCCAGATCACCCCCATCCCCCAGCACGCCTGGGACCGGACCTCGAAGTCCGGGCCGGTCGGCAACCACGACCTGACCCCGGCCGGGGCCCGCAGCGTCTACACGTACCTCATGGCCCAGGCCAAGTCGGTGACGACCTACGCCACCAACCCCCTGTGGAAGGTGGTGAGCGGGGCCTGGGAGATCAGCCAGTACAGCCCGACCACCAGCTACGCCGCCTTCAAGCCCAACCCCGACTTCTCGGGCCCGGACAAGCCGCGCATCCGCCGCTTCGTCGAAGTTCCGGTGACCAGCGACGCCTCCGAGTTCGACGCCCTCGAGTCGGGGACGATCGACTACGGCTACGTGCCGCTGAACGACCTCAGCACCATCCCCCAGCTCGAGCGCAAGGGCTACCGGATCGCCTACTGGAAGCAGGATTCGTGGGGCGGCATCGTCTTCAACTACGCCCCCAAGGATCCGCAGACGCCGATCCTCCACCAGCTCTACGTCCGCCAGGCGATGACCCACCTCATCAACATGAAGGCGATCCTCCAGGTGTTCGAGCACGGCCACGGGTACTACACCGCCGGGCCGGTCCCCTACCCGCCGCTGGCGACCGCGCAGGAGCGCCGCGACCCCTACCCGTACAGCGTCAGGGCGGCCCGGTCCCTGCTGACCGCCCACGGCTGGCACGTGGTGCCCAACGGGGTCAGCACCTGCCGCCACCCCGGCACCGGGCCCGGCGAGTGCGGCGCCGGGATCGCCAAGGGCGCGGCCCTGCAGTTCTCCTTCGACACCAACGAGTCGACCCCGCTCAATTCCGAGATCACCCAGATGGTGAAGTCGAACTTCACCGCGATCGGGGTCGGGCTCACGGTCCGGTCGGAGCCGATCTCGACCGAGATCGCGGGCGCCTCCGCGTGCGAGGGGCAGAAGACCTGTCCCTGGCAGATCATGTACTGGATGGGCGTGTGGCCCCTGGGGTGGACGACGTGGTACCCCGCCACCTCGGCGCCCTTCGGCTGCGGCTCGGTCAGCAACTACCTCAACTGGTGCGATCCCACCACCCAGCGGCTGATCGCGGCCGTGCACGCGAACCCGGCCGCCCTGGCCGCCTTCGAGGCCTACATGGCCAAGGAGCAGCCGCTCATTTTCCTGCCGACCCCGGTGTTCCGGGTGTCGGCGATCCGGGACACCCTGAAGGGTGCGACCCCGCAGGACCCGTTCCTCTCCATCTACCCTCAGGACTGGCACTACGCCGGCTAGGGCCGGGCGGCCCGCCTGCTAGACTCTGGCGTGATGGGCTCCGGCTCACCCGGGCGAAGTACGCGTCCCCCTCGCCGCCAGCGAGGGATGGGGGACGGCCGTCGCCGCTGAGCGCCTAGGCCGGCCGCTCTGGTCGGCGGGTCGTGGACCGATACCGCGCGTTCGCGTGGCGGCGCCCCGATGATCGGCCCGCTGGTCGCCATCCTGGTGGTCGCACTGCTGGCGGCGGCGTTCACCGCCAGCGCCGAGACCAGCCTCACCGCTGTGAGCCGGATCCGGCTGCGTGCCCGGCGCGAGGAGGGCGACCGGGCGGCGGCCGCGATCGAGCGCCTCCACCGCCGACCCAACCGCTATCTCGGGGCGATCCTGGTCCTCAACACGGTGGCGGTGATCGTGGCCTCCACCGCGGCCACCCTCCTGGCGGTCCAGTCGTTCGGGTCGGCGGCGGCCTTCTGGTCGACGATCGCCCTGTCGGTCCTGGTCCTGGTCGCCTGCGAGATCGGCCCCAAGACCTA
Organism: Candidatus Dormiibacterota bacterium; assembly: GCA_027306595.1. Taxonomy (GTDB): domain Bacteria; phylum Chloroflexota; class Dormibacteria; order Aeolococcales; family Bog-877; genus DAHUZL01. The sequence goes on from DAHUZI010000147.1 coordinate 19,573, forward strand.
TGCCCTCGCCCACACCGAGCGGGTCGCTCGGGCGCTGGTGCGTCCCATCTCCGCCCTTACCGTCCTGCTCGGCCCCCTGGTCTCGCTCCTCACCCTGCTGCCCCACCTGGTGACGCGGCTGGGCCGGGGCGGCCCCGTGCCCCGCGGGCCGTTCCTGTCGGAGGACGAGCTCAAGCTCCTCGTGGCGGTGGGGGAGGAGGAGGGGGTGGTCGAGGAGGGCGAGCGGGAGATGATCCACGGGATCTTCGAGATGACCGACAAGGCGGTCCGCGAGGTGATGGTGCCGCGGGTGGAGATGGCCGCGGTCGACGCCTCGCGCCCGCTGGGCGACGCGGTCCAGCTCGTCCTCACCCACGGCCACAGTCGCATCCCCGTCTACGAGGAGACGATCGACAACATCGTCGGGGTCGTCTACGCCAAGGACCTCCTTCGGGCCCGGACCCTCGCCGCCGGCGCCCGTGAGCCACAGCTGCGCGAGGTCGCGCGCCCGGCGGTCTTCACCCCCGAGTCGAAGCGGGTCGGCGAGCTCCTCCACGAGATGCAGGTGGCCAACGTCCACCTCGTCATCGTCGTCGACGAGTACGGCGGCACCGCCGGGCTGGCGACCATCGAGGACGTGCTCGAGGAGATCGTCGGCCCGATCCGTGACGAGTACGACCAGGCGGAGGCCGAGGAGGTCCAGCTGATCGGGCCCGCAGAGGCGCTGGTGAGCGGCCGCGCCGCCCTGGACGACGTCAACGAGCTCCTCCACCTCGAGCTGGCCGGCGACGACTTCGACTCGCTCGGCGGCTACGTGTATGCCCGGCTGGGTCGGATCCCGGCGGTCGGCGACACCCTGGACGTGGCCGACGGGATCACCCTCACGGTCGAGGCGGTCCGTCGCCAGTCGATCCGGACCATCCGGGTGCGCGGGCGCCGGCCCTTCAGCCCGCCCGACCTCGAGGCGGCCGAGCGCTCGGAGGGGCGGACCGAGGGGACCGATCGCGACGGTCTGGACCCGGATCGGGCTGACGGGGCCGCCCCGCCCGTGGCCGCCCCGCCCGTGGCCGCCCCGCCCGCGGCCGGCCCGGCTGCGGGCGAGCCCGGCGTTCCCCAGCCCGGACCGCCCGACGGGCGCGGGCCGGGCTGACCGCCGCCCCGAGATGGCCGCGTCGGTCCGCGACGAGGGCATCGTCTGCCGCCGCGTCGACTACGCCGAAGCCGACCGCATCCTCACCCTCTTCACCCGTGATGGCGGCAAGGTCGGGGCGATCGCCAGGGGGGCCCGGACGTCGCGCTCCCACCTCGGCCCGGCCCTGGATCTCTTCGCCCGCTGCGCCCTCCAAGTCGCCCCCGGCCGCGGTCACCTCGTCGTCATCACCCAGGCCGAGCGCCTCAGCCGGCCGTGGCCGGAGGCCGACCTCACCCGAACCGCCTGCGCGGCGGTGGCGGTGGGGACGGCCGACGCCCTCCAGGAGGGGCTGGCGATCCCGGCCCTGTATGACCGGCTGGCGTCGGCGCTCGCCGGCATGGGCGACCCCCAGGGCGACCCCCGGGCGGAGCTCGCCTGGTTCGCGCTCGAGGCGGCGGCCCTGCTCGGCTACCAGCCGGCGCTCGAGCGCTGCGCCGGGTGCGACGGGCCGCTGGTCGACGGCGACGCCGCCTTCGCCCCTGACCGCGGCGGCGTCCTCCAGGGCCGCTGCGCCGAGCTCGACCCCGGGGCGGTGCCCTGCCACGCGGTGACGCTCCGCCTCCTGCGGAGGATGGCGGACGGGGACCGCCGGCTCTTCGACCGCGTCCGCTGGAGCGACGGCCTGCGGGACGAGCTCGAGCGGCTCCTCATCGCCCACCTCGCCTACCACCTCGACCGGCCGCTGCGGGCGGCGGCGCTCCTGCACGGACTCGGCGGCTGGGTGCCGCCGGCGCAGGCCGCCGGTGGCGCGGGGACCCGCTGAGGGGTAGCTGGGGCCGAGCCCTGAGGAACGGGCGCCGATAATGGCGGCGTCGTGCTGCGGCGTCTGGTCTCCGATCGGCGGCGCCGGGACGGCGAGGCGCACGTCGCCGGGCGCACGGGCTGGCTGCGGGCTGCGGTCCTGGGGGCCGACGACGGGATCGTCTCGACCGCGAGCCTCATGCTCGGCGTGGCCGCCGCCCGGTCGGCCGCCGGCGCGCTGGTCACCGCCGGCGTCGCTGGCCTGGCGGCGGGGGCGCTGTCGATGGCCGCTGGCGAATACGTGTCGGTCAGCTCGCAGCGCGACGCCGAGCGCGCCGATCTCGAGCGCGAGCGGCGCGAGCACCTCACCGATCCCCAAGCCGAGCTCGCCGAGCTTGCCGGGATCTACGAGCGGCGAGGGCTGACGCCCGAGCTCGCCCACTCGGTCGCGGTCGCCCTCAGCGCCCGGGGCGCCCTGGCCGCGCATGCCCGCGACGAGCTGGGCCTCACCGAGGTGGGCCGGGCGCGACCGGTCCAGGCGGCGGCGTCGTCGGCCGCCTCGTTCGCCGTCGGCGGGCTCCTCCCGGTGGTGGCGGTCGTGCTCACCCCGCGAGCGGACCGGGTGCCGATCCTGGCCGCCGTCGCTCTGGTGGTCCTGGCCGCCATCGGTGCCCTCGCCGCGCTCGTCGGGGGGGCCAGCCGCTACCGGGGCGCGGCCCGGGTCCTGATCGGGGGCGCGGCGGCGATGGCGGTGACCGCCCTGGTCGGCCGGCTGGTCGGCGGGGGCGGCCTGTGAGGCGGCTCCGCCCCGGCTCGGAGCGCCCGGCTCCGCCGCCCTGACCCGCCCTGGCCGGCGCGACCGGGCGGCCGTCAGCTCAGCTTGGGCCCCTTCGGTCCGCGTCGCTGGCCGCGACCGCGTCCCCGCCGAGCACCAGCGGGAGCGGCGGGCGACGGGCCGCCTCCCGGTCCAGCGTGACCAGGCCGAGGCGCCCGACCCTCCGGATGTGCACGACCCCGGCGGTGGCCAGCCGCTGGAGGTGGTGGGAGGCGGTGGAGTGGGCAACGCCGACCGCGGCGGCTACCTCGCCGACGGCAAGCGGGGCGGGGGTGTCGGCGAGCAGCCGCAGGATCTGGACCCGGGTGGGGTCGCTGAGCAGCCGGAAGCGCCGCGCGACCCCCCCCGCCCCGACCGGATCGGCGGGCTCGGGGGTCACGGGCGAGCCGCCGGCCCGGCCACGAGGAGGTCCTGGCGGTGGTGCCACCGGTCGTAGAAGCGGCGGAAGTTCACCCGGCTCAGCCGCTCGCGCTCCTCCGGCTCCGTCTCCTCCCAGCCCCGATGGGCGTGCATGACGAACGGGAGGCCGGGCAGCCGCCGGTTGACGAGGCCCTGGGCCCGCAGCCGCATCGACCAGTCGAAGTCGAGGAGCCGGTAGAAGCGGAACCGCTCGTCCATCCAGCCGATCTCGAGGAGCCGGCTGCGGGCGAAGCCCAGGCAGTAGCCCTCGACGGCGTCGACCGTGAGCTGCTCGGTGGCGGCGAACTCGCGCAGGTCGTCGGTGCGCACCCCCCAAGGCCCGACCGCTCCCACGCCCGGGTCGTCCAGCGCCGTCAGGAGGGGCGGAACCCAGTCGCCCACCGCCTCCAGCCCGGTATCGGCGAGGAGGACGACCCGGCCCGCCGCGAGGCGCAGGGTCGCATTCCGCGCCGCCCCCTCGCCGAGCCGGTGATCGGCGTGGAGGGCGAGCACCCCCGCGTGGTCCTGGGCCAGCGCGGACACGAGGTCGGCGACCGCCGGGCCCGCCCCGTTGTCGAGGACCACGAGCTGGACCTGACCGGCGCCGCCGTGGCCGAGCAGGCTCTCGACGCACCGTCGGACATCGCCGGGGTGGCCGTTGGCGACCACACTGACCGTCACCGGGAACTGGTCTGGGCCCCGACGCCAGTCGGGCAGCTCCGCCGGCGACGACAGCAGGCCCCGACGGCGGTCGAGCGGGGAGCGGACCCGGTAGGCGGTGCCGTCGGGTCGGTCCTGGGGGACGACCTCCACGTCCGCCAGCCGCAGGCGATCGCGGTCGGCCTCGGCCCACATCGCCGCCCGCCGCGCCTCCTCGCGGCTGGCGGCCAGCGTCCGCCACGGCCCCGGTTCGGGACGGCCGGCGGGCGGTGTGTCCAGCCCGAGGGCGAGCCAGCGGTCCGCCGCCATCAGGGCGCGGGCCTTGGCCTCGGGCCCGGCGGGATCGTGGCGCACCAGCCGCCAGCACCAGGCGAGGGCGGTCGGGACCGCCAGGTCGTCGGCCATCGCCGCTTGGACCCGGGTGACCAGGCCGAGGGCGGGGGCGTCGTCGGGACCCGGTCCGTCCGCCGCCGCGGCGCCGCCCCCAGCCTCGACGCAGCGGCGCAGGCGCGCGAGCCCGCGCTCGGCGGCGGCCAGCGTCGCCAGCGTGAAGTCCAGTCGGGTTCGGTAGTGGACGGTCGCGCACAGGTACCGAAAGGCGAGCGGGTCGTACCCGCGGGCGCGAAGATCGTCCAGGGTGTACACGTTGCCGGTCGACTTGGCCATCTTCAGCCCGTCGGCCAGGAGGTGCTGCCCGTGCACCCACAGCCGGGCGAACGGGCGGCCGGTCGCCCCCTCGCTCTGGGCGCGCTCATCCTCGTGGTGGGGGAAGATGTTGTCGACCCCGCCGGTGTGGACGTCGATGCTCTCCCCGAGGTGGGCGATGGCCATCGCGGAGCACTCGATGTGCCAGCCGGGGAACCCAGGTCCATAGGGGCTGTCCCAGACCATGAGGCGCCGTCCCGGCTCGGCCCGGCGCCACAGGGTGAAGTCGGCGGGGTGCCGCTTGGCCGGATCGTTCGCGACCCGCCCCGTCGCCAGCAGCTGCGCCGGGCTGTTGCCGGACAGGCCGCCGTAGCCGTCGAAGGCGGCGGTGTCGAAGTAGACGCCGCCCGCGGCCTCGTAGGCGAGGCCGTGGGCGAGCAGGCGGCCGATCAGCTCCAGCATCTGAGGCACGTGCTCGCTCGCGCGTGGGAACACGTCGGCCGGCTCGATGTTGAGGTCGCGCTCGTCGCGGTGAAACGCCGCCTCGTACCGCTGGGCGATCGCCTGCGGGGTCTCGCCCGCCGCGAGCGCAGCGGCGATCACCTTGTCCCCGCCCTGCTCGACCCGCTCCTGGCGCATATGGCCGACGTCCGTGACGTTCTTCACGTGGCGGACCGCCAGCCCCTCGGCGCGGGCGCTGCGCTTGATCCAGTCGGCCAGCAGGTAGGTGCGCAGGTTGCCGATGTGGGCGGTCCGGTACACGGTCGGCCCGCAGCTGTACATGCGCAGCTGGCCGTCGGTCAGCGGCCGGACCGGCTGGACGCTGCGGGTGGCGCTGTCATGCAGCCGCAGCATGGCCCGATCCTAGCAGCCCCCGCCGGCGCGCCCGCCCGACCCCACGCCGCGGTCCGCTACCGTGGATCCGTGGCGCTGGAGGCGACGGGCGGATCCGGGGCCCGTCGGGTGCCGACCCCCGCCGCTGGGGCAGGCGTCAGCGACGGGCTGGTCCTGCTCACCTACGTCATCTGGAGCGCCAACGTGGTCGTCACGAAGGTGGCGATCGGCGCCTTCGGCCCGCTGCTCTTCCCCGCCGTCCGCTGGATCCTGGGGGCGGTCCTGCTGGCTGCGGTCGCTCGCTGGCGCGAGGGGCCGTTCGCCTGGCCCCGCGGCCGGGAGCTGGGGCTGATGGCCCTGGCGGCCGCCTCCGGGATCGTCGGCAACCAGGTGACCTTCACCGGGGCGCTCCGGTTCTCCAGCGCGGACAACGTGTCGATGCTGGCCGGGACGGCGCCGCTCGCGATCGCCGGCTGGCTCGCGATTCACAACCGGCAGCGCCTGGCCCCGCGGGTGTGGGCCGGCCTCCTGGTCGGTCTGATCGGCATCGTGCTGGTGGTGGTCGCCGGCGGCCGGGGCCGCTCGACGGTCGTGGGGGATGTGATCGGGCTCGGGATGCCCGTCACCTGGACCGTGTACCTCCTCGTGCTCGCCCCCCTGCTTCGCCGCCACCGACCGCTCTCGCTGGCGGCGATGGTGAGCCTGCTGGGGGGCGTGGGACTCCTGCCCTTCGGGCTCGCCCAGAGCGTCGTCGCCCCGCCCCACCCCACCTGGGGCGCGGCCGGCCTGCTCGCCTACAGCGCGGTGGCGGCTGTCGCCGTCGCCGGGTGGCTCTACTACGCTGGGCTGGACCGGCTCGGTCCGACCCGGACGGCGGTGTATGGGTACACCCAGCCCTTCTTCGGGGTCGTGTTCGCCGCGCTCCTGATCGGCGAGCCGATCCAACCCCTCCAGCTGCTCGGCGGCCTGGTCATCACGGTCGGGATCGTCGCTGGACG
>DAHUZI010000148.1 GCA_027306595.1 Candidatus Dormiibacterota bacterium
CGCCGAGGCCCTGGTGGACGCGGACGAGCGCTTCTACGAGGCGACCCGGCGCGAGCTCGCCGCCATCCCCAGCGCCCGGGACCGGCTCGGTCGGCTGATCGAGCTGAACTTCGCGACCGACGATGCGGCCGACGGGGACTGGCGGGAGGACTGGCGGCTCTGGCTCGAGCTCTGGGCCCGCGCCCCCCACGACCGGGCGGTCGCGGCCGGTCGCCAGGCGCTCGACCGCCGGTGGCGGGACACGATCGCGGCCATCGTCCGGGACGGGCAGGCCCGAGGCGAGTTCGGGCCGGTCGACGCCCAGGCCTTCGCCCTCCACCTCGCCGCCCTCACCGACGGCCTGGCGATCCCGATCGTCCTCGGCGACCCGGCGGTGAACCCCGCCCTGGCGGTCCGGATCTGCCTCGAGGTCGCCGGCCGCGAGCTGGGGCTGGCCCAGTCCGCCGGGGTCAGCGTTCGGCCGGCGCCACCGCGCAGCTCGCCAGGCCCCGCCGGTGCAGGTACTGCTGGTGGTACGCCTCCGCCCGCCAGAAGGGGCCGGCGGGCTCGACCGCCGTCGCCACCGGACGGCCCAGCCGGGCCGCGATCCGCTCTCGCGCCGCCGTCGCCTGGGCGGCCTGCTCCGGCCCGTGGGTGAAGACGACCGAGCGGTACTGGCGGCCCACATCCGGGCCCTGGCGGCCGACCTGGGTCGGGTCGTGGAGCTGAAAGAAGGCGGCGAGGAGCTCGGGGTAGCCGATGCGGTCGGGGTCGTAGGTGACCCGCACGACCTCGACGTGGCCGGTCGTGTTCGTGCAGACCTGCTCGTAGGTCGGGTGGTCGGTGGTCCCGCCCATGTAGCCGACCTCGGTCGCCGTCACCCCCTTGAGGGCCGCGAACCCCGCCTCGACGCCCCAGAAGCAGCCGCCGCCGAAGGTCGCGATCCCGCTCACCACCACGCCTCCAGCGCCCGCCGGGGGACGGGCCCGACACCACGAGCGCTCCTCGATCGTACCCGGGCGACGGACCGGGCCACGCGCCCAACGGGGCGCGCGCCCGTCGGGCCGGGGCCGCTCAGGGGCGGACCTCGCGCCGCCAGCTATCGACCTGGGCCCGCTCGCCGTCGATCCGAAGGTCGGGACCGGGGGGCCGGTTCCAGACGAACCGCAGGAGCTCGCCGGCCGGCCCGCTCAGCCGGCAGGCGGCGTCGGCGGCGAGCTGGGGCTCGACCGCCGCCTCGCGCTCGGCAAGGCGTACGGTCCAGGCGGACTCGGTGTCGTCGCAGCGAAGGCCGAGGGTGGCGACCCATCCGGGGACAGGGCCCGACTGGAATCGGCGCGGGAGCATGACCTGGAGGAACTCGTCCACCCCGTCGGCGGCGAGGGCGGGATCGAACGCTGGCAGGGCGCCGACCGCCTCCTCGGCGTCGACGCGATGAATCTGGGCCTCATGGGCCATCCGCCGCACCCACAGCGCCACCCGGCCGTCGGGACGGTCGAAGATCCAGACCGGCCGGGCGAGCGGGGCGGCGGCGAGGGTGTCGATGAGCGCCCCCGCCCCCTCCACCAGCCACCGGGCACGGTCGGCCGGCGCGGTTGGGGGCGTAAGGGTCGACCGCTCGAGCCTCGTGAGCGACCCGCTCGCCACCATCTGCGTCGCCCAGCGCTGGACGGTCCCCAGGTGGCCGGCGAGCGCCGACAGGGTCCAGCCGGGACAGGTCGGGACCGGCCGGCTCGGGTCGGAGGCGACGCAGGCCGCAATCCCGGCCGTCTCGGACTCGATCGCCGCCACCAGGCGGGCGGGGGGGAGCGGCGTGATCACGGCCTGCGATCGTAGCGCAGGGCCGCCGCGGGCGGGTTCGCGCTTGGGCACCGTGGTCCCCGGATCGGCCCGGGGCCCCACGCCCTCCGGCTGACGGCCGGCTCGGCCTCCGCTCACGGGGTCGACCAGGTCCCCATCCGGCTCGCGCCCACCAGGCGCACCGGGCGCCGGCGGCCCCATCCGATCGTGGCCGCTGCCCCAGAGAGCCGACCTCGACCGGTCAGGCGGAAGGGGACGGAACGGCCGGCCGGGGCGCGTGGATGAGATCGGGCAGGAGCCGGCGCGCCAGCCACCCCACCGTCGAGCCCTGCACGAGGATGGACGTGAGGACCACCCCGTAGACGAGGGCGCGGACGGTGCCAAGACCGCGCGCGCCGGGGGCGATGCTGAGGAGCAGCGCGAGGGCCACCGCCCCCCGCAGCCCGCCCCACACGAGGAGGTGCTGCCAGCGCAGGCTGATCGGCCGCCCCAGGGGGTGGAGGAGCGCGAACAGCCCGTAGACCGCCAGCGCCCGGGCGGCCAGCGCCAGCGCCACCCCCACCCCCACCAGCGGGAGGTGGGTGGCGAGCACGCGCCAGGGCACGGTCGCCCCGATCAGGACGAAGACGACGGCGTTGAGCAGGAAGGCAAGGTAGCTCCACAGCGTCGTCACCGCGGCCTGGGTCGCCGGGGACATCCCCTGGGGCCGCCCCACGTTGCCGATCACGACGCCCGCGGCGACGACGCAGAGGATCCCGGACACGTGGAGCCACTGGCCGAGGGGATACCCACCGTAGGCGGCCAGGGCGGTCAGGGTCATCTCCACCTCGGGATCGTCGATCCGCCGCGTGATCAGCGAGAGCGCCAGCCCGGCGAGGGCGCCGAGCGCGAGGCCTCCCAGGGTCAGGCGAGCGAAGTCGAGGACGGCCGCCTGGGGCAGGAGCGGCGCCGAGCCCAGGGCGGCGAGGGCGATCCCGAAGACGACCACGCCGGTGCCGTCGTTGACCAGGCTCTCCGCTTCGACCAAGGCGAGCAGGCGCGCCGGCACGCCGATCCGCCGGAAGGTCGCCACCACCGCCACCGGGTCGGTGGGCGCGACCGCGGCGCCGAACAGGACCGCGGTCGCCAGGGGGAGCCCGAGCGCCAGGTGGCCGAGGCCAGCGATGACCGCGGTGGTGAGCACCACCCCGGCAGTCGCCAGGAGGGCGATCGCGGCCAGATGGCCGCGGAGATGGCGCCACTCGAGGCCGAGCGCCGCCTCGAAGAGGAGTCCCGGCAGGAGCACGAAGAGGATGAGCGTGTGGTCGATGCGGGGGACGCGGCCGTCGAGGAGCGGGCTGGCGGCCGCCCCCAGGGCGGCCAGGAGGGTGACGTAGGGCAAAGACGTGCGCCGGGCGATCCACGCGGTCACGGCGGCGGCGACGAGCAGGGCGACGAACAGCCCGACCCCGGTCTGGATCACGGTCGCGACCGGCCGGCGCGGCCCGCAGACGCGGGGTGGGGCGCGGGGTCGAGGCGCCCGGGCTGGAGGGGCGCAGCCCCCGCCGCAGACGGCGGGGGGCCGAGCCGCGGCCGGCAGCGCGGGCGGCTCAGCTCCCGAACGCCTGCAGCTGGGCGGTGAGGTTGCTGGCCCCGGCGCACACCGGGATCGGCAGGCCCCGGGTGGAGAGGGTGGTGCCCACGTAGGCGGGGGTGATCGAGACCGCGCTCGCGGCCGGGCACGACAGGCTCGCCTCCGACCACTGGAGGTCGAGGACGACGACCGCCCCGGCCGACTGGCCCCCGACCGCGCCGCCGGGGGCGAGCACGAGCTCGACGCTCGGGTTGTAGCTCACCGACCCGAGCGCGAGCGGGACCGTCGTCCCGTCGCTGGTCGTGAGCGAGACCTGGGGCAGCCCGACGAGGAGGCAGGGCGTGGCGGCGGCGTCGCTGAGACCGAGCGACACCGACGTGGCGCCGCTCGGGACCGGGCCCGAGTAGAGGGCGAAGTGGAGGTCGGCGGCCGTGCACAGCGGGATCGGGGTCGGGGTCGGCACCGGCAGGGTCGGCTGGACGTACACCGGGGTGAGGCGCGGAGTCGCCCGGGGCGTCAAGGTTGGCGAGGGGGTGGCCCGCCCGGCCGGCCGCGCCGTCGGGGTGGCGGTCGGCCGCGGCGTTGGGGTCGCCCGGGTCGGGGTCCGGACCGGGGTGGGAACCGGCGTCGCCGTTGGGCCCAGGGTCACCCGCGGTGTCGGGGAGCGGCGCGGGCGGCTCCGGTGGCTCGGGTTGCGCGCGTGGCGCGCGTGGCCGAGACGCGGGTGAACCACTCCCGCGACGATCGCCGAGACCTCGACGACCGTGGGACCGCAGGCCAGCCCGCCCCGGACCAGGAGCGGCGAGCGGCCGGAGGCACCGGGGAGGGTCACCTCCAGCTCCAGGGCGGCGTCGCTCACCGCCAGGGTCCGCTCCCGACAGCCCAGGTCCCGCAGGACGAACGAGGCGACCTGGCCCGGCCGCAGCGTCACCCGGGGCCGGCGGCCCGCCCGGCGGCGCTCCACCGCCGAGCGGCCGGGGCCGCCGCCGGGGACCACCTCGCGCACGGTCGGGATCCCCCGCAGGGTGCAGGTCCGGCCGCCGACGTTCTCGAGGACGTACACAACCGTCGCCGTCCCGCCGGCCCAGGGGCCGGGGCGCACGGTGATCGTGAGCGAGGGGCCTAAGCAGGCCAGGACCGGCACGGCCCGCGGGGCGTGGCTCCCCGTGGCGGGGACGGTCGGGCTCGGCGGGGTCGTCGGCGGCGATGTCGGCGCCCCCAGCGGCGGCCGGGGCGTCGGCGGCGGCGCCGGGGTCCGGGCCGGAGGCGGGGTGGGGGTCGGAGTCTGCCGTGCCGCGCTCGGGCGGGGCGTGTGCACCCCGGCGCCCTGGGGGGGGCGCGGGGCGGGCAGGTGGTGGCGGCCGAGCGACGCCACCCCATAGAGGGCGCCGCCGACGACGAGGGCGGTCGACACCGTGGCCCCCAGCACCAGGAGCCGCGACCCCCGCGCCGGCTCCCGCCGGGACGTGCGGCTGAGGACCCGCGCCTCCAGCTGGCGCGAGAGGGGCCGGCCGGCCGCCCGCCCGAGCCGGTCGCGCAGGAGCCGCTCAGGATCCATGACGGGTGTCCCCCAGCTGACCGCGCAGGGTGGTGAGGGCGCGGCCCAGGTGGCTGCGGGCCGTCCCCGGCTGGCAGCCGATCATCGCGGCGCACTCGTCGAGGGTGTAGCCGCAGGCGTAGTGGAGGCCGATGATCGCGCGCTGGCGGCGGGTGAGGTGCTCCATCGCCCGCCCGAGGTCGAGGCCGAGCTCGGTCGACTGCGGGCCGTGGTCGCTCTCGCGCTGGAACGCGAGCCGCAGCCGCCGCTTGAGATAGCGGCGCACGTCGAGCGACCGGTTGAGGCAGACACGGGCCAGCCAGGCCCGCCGCTTGTCGGGGTCGTCGAGCGTCGTCCAAACCCGCCAGGCACGTTCAAAGGTCTCCTGTACGGCCTCCTCGGCCAGCTCGGGGCGGCCCAGCACCGCCAAGGAGAGCCCGAAGAGGCGAGGTCCCTCGGCGCGGACCGCCTGCTCGAAGTCCTCCGCAACGGCCCGCTCGGTCGTGACGGCCGCGCCGAGGACGTCCATGATCACGTAGATATAACGCCTGGTCGCGGGCCGCGGTTTACGCCCGCCGCCACCCGGGGGCGCCCGGCTGACCGCCGCGGCGGGCCGCCGCGGCGGTCAGCCGATGCGATCCTCGCCGTGGAGGTAGCCGCGGAGGACCTGGGGCACGACGATCGACCCGTCGGCCTCCTGGTAGGTCTCGACCACGGCGTCGAGCGTGCGCGGAAGCGCGAGCCCGCTGCCGTTGAGGGTGTGGACGAACTGCGGCCGCTCACCGGGGCCGGGCCGGAAGCGGATGTTGGCCCGGCGGGCCTGGAAGTCGGCGAAGCACGAGCAGGACGAGACCTCGAGGAAGCGGTCGAGGCCCGGTGCCCACACGTCGAGGTCGTACTTCTTCCACTGGGCGAAGCCCATGTCCCCGGCGCACATGAGGCGCACCCGGTAGGCGAGGCCGAGGGCCTGGAGCACCGCCTCGGCGTTGCCGACCAGGCGCTCGAGCTCGTCGAGGGAGCGCTCCGGACGGGTGAACGCCACCAGCTCGACCGTGGAGAACTGATGGAGACGGATGTAGCCGCGGGTGTCGAGCCCGGGCGCGCCGGCCTCACTGCGCCAGCAGGGGGTCCAGGCCACGTGGCGGATGGGCAGCCGGTCGCCGTCCAGGATCTCGTCGCGGTACAGGTTCGTCACCGGCACCTCGGCCGTCGGGATGAGGAAGCGGTCCCCTTCGACGACGTGGAAGGCGTCGGCCTCGAACTTGGGCAGGTTGCCGGTCCCGACCATGCAGGCCCGGTGCACCATGTACGGCGGCGCCACCTCCTCGTAGCCGTGCTCGCGGGTGGCCAGGTCCAGCATCAGGCTGGTCAGCGCCCGCTCGAGGCGGGCGCCGGGCCCACGCAGGAGCGCAAAGCGGCTGCCGGCCAGCTTCACCGCCCGCTCGAAGTCGAAGAAGCCGAGCCGCTCCCCGAGCTCGTAGTGGGGCCGGGGGGTGAAGTCGAAGCGCCGAGGCTCCCCCCAGGTGCGGACGACGACGTTGTCGTCGTCCCCGGCCCCGTCCGGCACCGACGGGTGGGGCACGTTGGGCACGAGGAGCAGGAGCCGGTCGAGCTCGGCGTCGACCGCCTGGCGGCGGGCCTCGAGCGCCTGGACCCTCGACTTCAGCCGGGCGAGCTCGGTGGTGCCGGCCCCCGGTTCGCCCGCCCGCGCCCGCCGGCCGACGTCAGCCGAGCGCTGCCGCTGCTCGGCCCGGAGCCCCTCCTCCTCCCCGACCAGCCGGCGCCGCTCCTGGTCGAGGGCGAGGAGCTCGTCGACCGGGGCCGGCTCCCCCTTGCGGGCGGCGCCCGCCCGCACCAGCTCGGGGTGGTCGCGGATGAACGCGAGGGCGAGCATCCCTACAGCCTATCGGGCGGCGCCCCCAAGGCCCCGCCCGCCACCGTCGGCGGCGGGCAGGGCCGCGTCGCCCTCGCGGCGGCGCAGCGAGGGGAAGAGGATCACGTCCCGGATCGAGCCCGCCCCGGTCGCGAGCATGGCGAGCCGGTCCACCCCGAGCCCGAGCCCCCCCGCCGGCGGCATCCCCTGCTCGAGCGCCTCCAGGAAGTCCTCGTCCATGGGGTGGGCCTCGAGGTCGCCGGCGGCCCCAAGGCGCGCCTGCTCCAGGAACCGGGCCCGCTGGTCCAGGGGGTCGTTGAGCTCGGCGAAGGCGTTGACGAGCTCGCGCCCCCCCGCCACCAGCTCGAAGCGCTCGGTGAAGCGGGGGTCGTCCCGGCGCCGGCGCGCGAGCGGCGAGGTCTCGACCGGATGGTCGAGGACGAAGGTGGGGGCGATGAGGGTGCGCTCGACCCGCTCCTCATAGCAGGCGACGAGGACCAGGCCCGAGGTGGGGTCGGGGGGGAGCTCGACCCCGAGCCGCCCGGCCTCGGCGGCGAGGCCGGCGGGGTCGTCCCAGCGGTCGAGCACGTCGAGCCCGACCGTCTCCAGGACCAGGTCCGCCATCCGCGCCCGCCGGAAGGGCGGCGTAAGGTCGACCGTGGGCTCGGTCTCACCCTCGCCGGGCACCTCGGCCGCCGCCCGCGCCGCGGCACCGACCAGGGCCTCGGTGAGCTCGAGCATCGCCTCCCGGCCGGCGTACGCCTGGTAGGCCTCGAGCATCGTGAACTCGGGGGCGTGCCGCGGCGAGAGCCCCTCGTTGCGGAAGACCCGGCCGATCTCGTAGACGCGTGCGAAGCCGGCCACCAGCAGGCGCTTCAGGTAGAGCTCGAGGGCGATCCGCAGGAAGAGCTCCTGGTCCAGGGCGTGGTGGTGGGTCGCGAACGGCCGGGCGCGCCCGCCGCCGGGGATGGGCTGGAGGATCGGGGTCTCCACCTCGAGGAACCGGCGCCGGTCGAGCTCGTGGCGCAGGGCGGCGATGATCTGGCTCCGCTGGATGAAGGGGCGCCTCCGGGCGGGGGTGGTCAGGAGGTCGAGGTGGCGGCGGCGGTAGCGGGCCTCCACGTCCTGGAGGCCGTGGTACTTCTCCGCCGGGGGCCGCAGCGCCTTGGCCAGCAGCACCCCGGTCTCGACCCCGAGGCTGGGCTCCCCCCGCCTCGTGCGCCGCAGCGGGCCCGAGGCGCCCACGATGTCACCGAGGTCGAGCTGCTGGAGGAACGCGTAGCCGCCGGGGGTCGCGTCCCGCTCGGCGATCAGCTGGAGCCGGCCGGCCTCGTCGTGGAGGTCGGCGAAGCTGAGCCCGCCCGAGGAGCGGCGGGCCAGGATCCGCCCCGCCACCCGGGCCCGCGGCGGCGGGGCCGCCCCGTCCCGCCCCTCATGGTCGACCAGCCGCTGGACCGCCTCCTTCGTGGTGGCGTCGCGGTCGAAGTCGACGTTCCAGGGCTCGGTTCCCGCGGCGCGCAGCGCCAGCGCGGCACGCAGGCGCTCGGCCCGGACCGCCTCCGACGGCGCCTCGGCGGGCGGCCCCGCGTCCGGGCCGGTCACCGGGGTCGGCCGGTCACCGGGGTCGACCGGTCACGCGACCTGGAGGATCTTGACCTCGCGCGAGCCGTCGGGCGCCTCGACGGCGACCGCCTCGCCGGGGCGATGGCCGATCAGGGCCCGGCCCACCGGCGACTCGAGCGAGATCCGCCCGGCCGCCGCATCGACCTCCGCCGGGCCGACGATCGTGTACGTCATCTCCCCGAACTCGTCCCGCACCCGGACCGTGGAGCCGACCTGGACGGTCCCGTCAGACGGCTCCTCCTCGATGATCTGGGCGTTGCGGAGCATCCGCTCCAGGGTGAGGATGCGTCCCTCCACGAAGCCCTGCTCGTTCTTGGCGTCCTCGTACTCGGCGTTCTCGCTGAGATCGCCGAACTCCTTGGCATGCTTGATCCGCTCGGCGATCTCCTGGCGCCGGGCGGTGCGGAGCTGATCGAGCTCGGAGAGCAGCTTCTCGTGCCCGTCGCGGGTCAGGGGGACCGGCTTGTCCTGCATGGTGGGTTGCTCCATGGGCGAGGACGGGGGGCGCCCGAACGGAACGGCACCTGTCAGCCCGGCCTCAGGGAAGCGTGATTCTAACCCAGGGCGGGGACGCTGACAAGCCGGGACCGCGCGCTCCGTCGCCGCGGCGACGGCCGCAGCCCGTCCACGATCGCTGGGGTGCGGCGGGGAACTCGATTGGTTGCCGGTTTCCTCGGCGGCTGCTATGATCGGGGCGCAGCCGAGCGGACGCCGACGAGCAGACGCTGCCGATCGCGAGGCGATCGCAACATCGCCCCCCCCTCTCGGGGCGTCCCTTCGGGGGCGCCCTTTTTCTTTGGTGGCGAGCATACCGGGCCGACCCCCTCAGCCGGGCTGCGCGTTCAGCTCGGCCACCAGCCGGAGCCCCTCGAGCGTCACCAGCGGGTCCACCCGGTCCACGCAGGGGATCTGCGGCCCCAGGAGCGGCGCCAGGCCGCCGGTGGCCACGACCTGGGGCCGGCCCCCCATCTCCAGCCGCATCCGCCGCACGATCTCCTCGACCTGGCCGATCACGCCGTAGACGACGCCCGCCTGCATCGAGGCCACGGTGGTGCGGGCCAGGACCGGGCCCGGCACCGTGAGCTCCACCCAGGGCAGGCGGGCCGCGCGCTGGGAGAGGGCGTCGAGGCTGAGCCGGACCCCGGGCGCGATCACCCCGCCGAGGTAGTCGCCCTGCGCGTCGATGGCGTCGAGCGTCGTCGCCGTGCCGAAGTCCACGATCACCGCGGGGGCTCCGTACCGGTGTCGGACCCCGAGCGCGGTGACGATGCGGTCGGCGCCGACGTCGCGGGGTGGATCGTAGTGGATGCGCATGCCGGTGCGGGTCCCCGGTCCCACCACCAGCGGCTGGACGTCGAAGCCCCCCTCCAGCGCCTCGCGCAGCGCCCGGTCGATCGACGGGACGACGCTGCAGACGGCGGCCCGGTCGATGCGCCGGTCGCCTCCCGACCGCGCGAGAAGCGAGCGAAGCTGGATCGCGAGCTCGTCGCCGGTCGCCTCGCGCCGGGTCGCGAGGCGGCCGTCCTGGACCAGCTCGGTGCCCTCGAAGAGGCCGAGGGTGAGGTTGGTGTTGCCGACGTCGAGGGCGAGGAGCATCCGCCGGGATTGTAGGATCGCCCCCGTGCCGACCGCCCTCGCCCCCGGCCCGATCGGGTCCGCCCCCGCGGGCCGCCGGCCCACGACGCCCGCGCTCCGGATTGGCCCCCACACCCTGGCCGCGCCGGTGGTGGTGGCCCCCATGGCGGGGCTGACCGACCGCCCCTTCCGCCGCCTGGCCCGCGAGCTCGGGGCCGGCCTCACCTGCACCGAGATGATCGCCGCGGCCGCCGTCGTGCGCTCGCCGGCGGCCGCCCGCGCCCTCCTCGACCTCGGCCCGGAGGAGCACCCCGTGGCCGCCCAGCTCGTCGGCGGCGATCCCCAGATGATGGCCGAGGCGGCGCAGATCTGCGTCGCCCACGGCGCCGACCTCGTCGACCTCAACCTGGGCTGCCCGGTGCCCAAGGTCGTGCGGCTGGGGTCGGGCGCGGCCCTGGCCCGCGACCACGCCCGGACGGTGGCGGTGCTGGCGGCGATGGTGCGCGCGGTGCCGGTCCCGGTGACGGTGAAGATGCGCCTGGGCTGGGACGAGCGCACCATCAACGCGCCCGAGCTGGCGCGGGCGCTCGAGGACGTCGGGGTCGCCGCCGTCGCGGTCCACGGCCGCACCCGCAGCCAGGCGTACCGCGGCGAGGCGGACTGGCGACAGATCGCCCGCGTCCGCGCCGCGGTCCGCCGGATCCCCGTGCTGGGCTCCGGCGACGTGCGCGACCCCGAGGTCGCGGCCCAGCGGATCGCGCGGGGCGACGTCGACGGGGTGGTGGTGGCGCGGGGGATGCTGGGTGACTGGCACTTCCTGGAGCACACCGTCCGCCGGCTCGGAACTGGGGGCTCGCCGCCCGCCCCCACCTTCGCCGAGCGGCTGGCGCTGGCCCGCCGCCATTGGGATGCGATGGTCGACCACCATGGCGAGCGGCTTGGCGTCCGCCGCGCGCGCAAGTTCGTGGTGTGGGCGATCCGGGGGTGCGCCGGGGCCGCCCGCCTCCGCCAGCAGGTGGCGACCGTCGACAGCCGCGAGGACCTGGACCGCCTGTACGAGCTGATCCTCGCCGCCGGCGAGGGCCCGCTGGGGTGGCAGCGGCCGGTCTTCACCTCGGGCGAGGGCTAGGGGGTGGCGGGGCCGCGCCAGCTCGTGTGCCCGCACGGGTGCCGGCCCGACCGGTTCGAGCTGATCGGCGGGGTGGTCTTCGTCGACGCCACCGGAGCCTGTGCGGGCCACCGCGACCGCCAGGCGACCTTCCGCTGCGCCGTGTGCCAGGGGGTGGCCGTCGACCTCCACCAGGCCGCCCGGGCGATGCGGCGGGAGCGGCGCGGCGCCGAGCCGGAGGCGCTGCGCTGTCCGGGGTGCGGCGCCTGGCTGCTCGCGCCCGAGGACGACCCGCTCGCCGCGGTGCTCGAGTGCCCGACCTGCGGCATGCGGTTCGGGCGCGAGGAGGGGATGCCCTCGCTGGCGGGCAGCGGCACCCAGCCGCTCGCGGACGACTGTGAGGACGGCGGGGCGGACGACGAGGAGGGGTGACGGCGGCACCGTGCGGGGACAGGCCTCGGGGGCGGGCGGAGGCTCGCCCCGTCGAGCTCGAGACCGGCCGCCGAAGCGGTCCCTCAGGGGGGGCCGACCCGCCCGGCGACCGGCCGGCGCCGCCGGGCGGGTGGGGTCAGCCGCCGGGCTTCGGATCCATCGCCGGCAGCGGCTCAGCCGGCCGAGCCGGCTCGGCGCCCGCCGGGCAGCCCGCCGCCCGTGCCCTCAGGGCCTCGAGGGCGGCGCCGTCGTGGGCGACCGGGCATCCGCCCGAGCTGGGCCCGGCCGACTCGGGGCCCGCCGTCCCCACGGATCGGTGGCCTGGGGTCGTGCCCGCCTGGTGGGGCCGGAGCCGGGCCACGGTCGGCGACGCCTCCCGGGGGACGTAGCGGCCGCCGGGCCCGCCCGCGGTGTAGGTGGCGAGGGCGGCGGCCAGCGGCGCCTCGGCGCCATTGGCGTGGGGGGCCTCGGCGCCCCGGAGCTCGGCCCCCCGGCCCTCAGCCCCCCCCCCAGCCTCGCCCCGCTGGGGCGCCGCCGGCTCGAGCGGCGTTGTGTGGGGCTGGGCGTTGGCCGAGCGACCGAGCTCGGGCTCGACGAACGGCCGGGCGAAGTCGGCCCCGATCACCGGCAGCCGCCGGACCCTCGCCGCCTTCTCGATCTTGGCCTTGATTCGGCGGCGCAGGTAGCCGGCCGGCATCTGGTGGAGGACGGTGCGGGCCTCCAGCGACCAGCCGATCTTGCGGTCGTCGAAGGTCGTGTCCTCGGCCACCTCCCCCTCGGCCGCGGCCGCGGCCAGCAGCGCCTCGCGGTCCAGCCGCAGGAACATCTCCCGACCGGCGCCGCAGACGGGGCAGACGACCGGCTCCACCCCGCGGGCGGTGTAGCCGCAGGTGCGGCAGCTGTGGACCTCCAGGTCGGGGGCAGCGGCGGCGAGGGGGCCGGCGGGCACGGGCCCGATGCCGATCGCCCGGACCGCCTCGGGGGGGAGGATGTCGGCGAGCGCGAGGTCGACGATGTCCTGGCTCACGATCGAGTGGCCGCGCTCCATCGACCAGCGCAGGACCGCGGTGCGCGCCAGCCCCTGGGCGGCGCAGGGGATGCGGTCGATGCGGGCCTTGGCCTCGGGCGTCCAGGTCACGGTCGCCTCCCCGCGGACCTCGATCGGCGGCACGAAGGTGCGGGAGGACAGCAGGACGCTGCAGGGGGCGAGGCGGAGCATGTTCTCGGTGTTGCCACCGATGTCCATGGCGGCGTCGGAGTGCACCCCGATCCGTCCGCAGACGAGCAGCGAGGCGTCCCGCTCGCGGACGTAGCGGAGCACCTGCTCGAAGACCTTGCCGTCGAGCAGGGTGATCGGCAGCTCGCAGCCCTCCGCCCGCGCCACCTCCCTGGCCACCTGGAGGTGCGACTCGTAGATCGTGGCGAGCCCGGTGTCGATGATCTCCTCGTGGAGCGCCTCCTGCTCCTTGAACCGGAACACCCGACTCGCCTTCTCCGAGAGGACCCCGACGATGCCGTTGAACAGGACGTAGTGGAGATAGGGGTCGTAGACGGCGACCGCCTCGACCGGGATCGAGAGGGCGCGGCCGATGGCGAGCGCGGTTCGCAGCCCCGCGAAGGCCTGCGGGGAGCCGTCGATGGCGACGACGATCGGGCCCTCCAGGGGCCCGCGGTCCTCGCGGTGGCGCACGATCCAGGTGTCCGCGTGGGCACGGCGCACGACCCGGTCGACCGTCGTGCCGATCTGGGTCTCCTTGACCTGCCCCAGCCCGCACGCACCCATCAGCACCAGGTCGTAGCGGGAGGCCTGGATGTCCTGGACCAGGACCTCCCAGTTCTTGCCGTCGAAGGTCTTGGGGGTGAAGGGGACCCCCAGCTCGGCGCAGCGGAGCTGGAGCGGGTCGAGGTAGGAGTCGGAGATCAGCTGGAGGCCGGTGGTGATCAGGCTGTCGTGGATCTTGCGCTGGCGCTCGAGCTCGACCTCGTCCTGGTACTCCTCGGGCAGCGTGTACTCCATCTGCTTGAAGCGGTAGTCGTGGAGCCGGGCGGCATAGACGTGGCTCCCGACGATGGACGCGCCGAACGCCGCCGCCAGCCGGAGCGCCACCTCGGCGGCGGCGTTGGCATGGTCGGAGTTGTCGAGCGGGACGTAGAGCGTTGAGAACATGCGCTCCCCGGTGCGGGGCCGCTCGGCCGGGGTGAGGGCACCCGACGGCGACCCTGGGATCGTAGCAAGGCGGGCACGGCCCCGGCCCCGGCCCCGGGGGCCGATCAGGGCAGCCGGGCGCGCAGGAGCTCCACCTGGCGCCGATTGCGGCGGATCAGCAGCTCGGCGCGCTGGAGGGCGCGCCCGACCGTCCGCGGGCCCGGGCCCCCGGGCAGCTCGCGGCGCCTCAACGCCCCCCGGGCGTCGAAGAGCTGGAGGACATCGGCCCCGGCGGCGGGATGGATCCGCTGCCAGGTCGAAGGCTCGAGGTCGGCCAAGGTCACGCCCCGGCGGAGGGCGGCCCTCACGGCGCGCCCCACGATCGTGTGGGCCTCGCGGAACGGCACCCCCTTGCGGACGAGGTGCTCGGCCACGTCGGTCGCCAGCAGCTGGGGGTCCAGGGCCGCCTCCGCCATCCGCTCGGTGTCGAAGCGGATGGCGGCCATGACCGCCGACAGCATGGCGAGGCCGGCGGCGGTCACCCGCACCCCGTCGAGGAGCGGCGGGGTCGCCTCCTGGAGATCGCGGTTGTAGGCGAGGGGAAGCGCCTTGAGGATCGTGCAGGCGGCGACCAGGTCGCCCAGCACCCGGCCGGCCCGGGCCCGCAGGAGCTCGAAGACATCCGGGTTCTTCTTCTGGGGCATGAGGCTCGATCCGGTCGCCCAGGCATCGGGCAGGTCGACGAACCCGAACTCGGCCGAGGCCCAGATCACCATCTCCTCGGCGAGGCGCGAGCCGTGCTGGGCGACGAGGACGCAGGCGAAGAGGGTCTCGAGGGCGAAGTCGCGGTCGGCGACCGCGTCCAGGCTGTTGGCGGCGATCTGGGTGAAGCCGAGGGCCCGGGCGACCTGGTCCCGGTCGATCGGGAGCGAGCTGCCCGCCAGCGCCCCGGCCCCGAGGGGGGAGGCGTCGGTGCGGCGGTGGGCGTCGAGGAGCCGGTCGCAGTCCCGCTGGAGCATCTCGACGTGGGCGAGGAGGTGATGGGCGAGGGTCGTGGGCTGCGCCCGCTGGAGGTGGGTGTAGCCGGGCAGGAGGGCCTGCCGGTGCTCGCGGGACCGGCGCACCAGCACCTGCTGGACCTCGGCGATCCCGGCGACGAGGTCGACCTGGGCCCGGCGGGTGAAGAGGCGCAGGTCGAGCGCGACCTGGTCGTTGCGGCTGCGGGCGGTGTGGAGCTTGGCGCCGGCCGCGCCGGCCAGCTCCACAAGCCGCCGCTCCACCGCCATGTGGATGTCCTCGTCCCCGGTGACGAAGGGGAACCGGCTGGCCTCGAGCTCGGCCGCGATCCGGGTCAGCCCCTGCTCGATCGAGAGGAGCTCGGCCGGGCTGAGGATCCCGATCGTCCGGAGCATGCGCGCGTGGGCCCGCGAGCCGGCGAGGTCCTCGCGCCAGTACTGGAGGTCCTGGTCCAGGGAGTGGGAGTAGGCCTCCAGGCCCGGCGCGGTGCGGCCGGCGAGCCGACCGTGCCAGGCCTTGGCCCCGCCGGCCGGCGGCCGGGATCGCCTCCCGCCGGCCGCGCTCACCCCGCGCCCGGGCCCGCGATGCGGCGGTGCGAGCGGGGCGGCAGGAGCGGACGGTCATCGGGGGCGGTCAGCTGACCCTGCACCTCGGCCTGGGTGCGCAGGGGCAGGCCGAAGAGGCTGATGAAGCCCTCCGCCGCCCGGTGCCGGAAGCGGTCGCCGGCACGGTCGTAGGTGGCGAGCTCGGGCCGGTAGAGGGCGTCCGGGCTGCGCCGGCCGAGGACGGTGGCGGCGCCCTGGCGCAGCCGAACCCGAACCTCGCCGGTGACGTGTCCCTGGGTGGCGGCGGCGAAGGCGGAGAGGCACTGGCGCAGGTGGGAGTACCAGAGGCCGTCATACACCAGCCGGGCCCACTCGTCGGCGAGCTGGGCCTTGACCCGCAGGACGTCGCGGGAGAGGGTGAGCGCCTCCAGGGCGCGGTGGGCGGTGTCGAGCAGGACCGCCCCCGGGGCCTCGTAGACCTCGCGGGACTTGATCCCGACCAGCCGGTCCTCCACGTGGTCGATCCGGCCCACCCCGTTCGCGCCGGCCAGCAGGTTGGCCCGTTCGACCAGATCGCTGGGCTCCAGGGGCTGGCCGTCGAGCGAGGTCGGCAGACCCGCTGTGAACCCCACGGCGACGACGGTCCCCTGCGCCGGGGCGGCCTGGGGCTCCTGGGTCCAGGCGAAGACGTCGGCCGGCGGCTCGACCCAGGGGTCCTCGAGCACCCCCGTCTCCACGCTGCGCCCCCAGAGGTTGGCGTCGATGCTGTACGGGCTCTCCTGGGTCACCGGCACCTCGATCCCGTGAGCGGCGGCGTAGGCGATCTCCTCGCTGCGGCCCATCTCCCAGTCGCGCACCGGCGCCACCACGGTGAGCTCGGGGGCGAGGGCCGCCACCGCCACGTCGAAGCGGACCTGGTCGTTGCCCTTGCCGGTGCAGCCGTGGGCGACCGATGCCGCCCCCTCCTCGCGGGCGAGCTCGACGAGCAGGCGGGCGATCAGCGGCCGCCCGAGCGCGGTGGCGAGCGGGTAAACGCCCTGGTAGCGGGCCCCGGCCTGGAGGGCGGGCCAGACGAAGTGGCGCACGAAGAGGTCGCGGGCGTCGATGACGTGGGCGCTGACCGCCCCCGCCCGCAGCGCCCGCTCCTGGAGCTGGGCGGGGTCCCGGGACTCGCCCAGATCGACCGACAGGGTGATGACCTCGAACCCGCGCTCCTGCGTCAACCAGTGGACCGCGACGGAGGTGTCGAGCCCACCGGAGTAGGCGAGGACGCAGCGGGGACGGCTCGGGATCATGCGGGGTCCTCCGGCAGGGGGTCGTCGAGCGCCCCCAGGGCGACGAGCTCGCGGCCGAGCGCCCGGGCGCCGGGACGGGAGCGCGTCAGGATGAAGATCGTGTCGTCGCCCGCGATCGTCCCGGCGACCTCAGGGTGGCGCATCCCGTCGAGGGCGCTCGCCAAGGCTGGGGCGCAGCCGGGCGGGGTGTGGCAGACGACCACCTGGTCGACCACCTCGACCCGTACCAGGAAGCTGCGGGCGCTGGCCCGCAGCCGGCTCCCCGGGGGGGCGGGCGGGTCGGGCACTGCGTAGCGGGCGCGGGCCCCGTCGGGGACCCGGACCACGCCCAGCTCCCGAAGATCGCGGCTGAGGGTCGCCTGGTTGACCTGGACCCGTCGTCGGGCGAGGGCGTCGGCGAGCTCGGCCTGGGTGTGGATCGGCGCCCGGCGCAGGCAGTCGAGGATCTCGGCCTGCCGGGCCACCTTCCCGCTCACCCCGGACCGGGCTCCGGCTCGGCCGCGGCCGCCGACAGCGCGCGCCCGAGCCGCTCCACCGCCAGCTGGGCCTCGACCTCGGTGAGGACCAGCGGCGGCACGAGCCGCAGGGTCCGATCCCCGATCGGGTTGACGAGGAGCCCCTCCGCCACCGCCGCCCGCGCGGTGGCGGCGGCGATCGGCCGGCCCAGCCCGACCCCCAGCATCAGCCCCCGGCCGCGGACCTCGGTGATCGGCAGGCCGGAGGCCGCCAGGCCGAGGATGGACTCGCGCAGCAGCTCGCCGATCTGGTCGGCGCGCTCGATGAGGCGCTCGCGGCCAAGCGCGTCGAGGACCGCCAGGGCCGCGGCGCAGGCGAGCGGATTGCCCCCGAAGGTGCTGCCGTGGTCGCCCGGCTCGAGCACGTCCGCGCGCGGGCCCACCAGGGTGGCGCCGATGGGCAGCCCGCCGGCGAGGCCCTTGGCGCAGGTCATGACGTCGGGGACCACACCCGCCCACTGGTGCGCCCACATCCGTCCGGTCCGCCCCATGCCGGTCTGGACCTCGTCGAGGATGAGCAGACAGTCCCGGGCGTCGCAGAGCCCCCGCAGCCGCCGGAGCTCGTCGTCGGCCAGGGGGACGACGCCGGACTCCCCCTGGATGGGCTCGACCAGGATCGCGACCACGTCGTCGTCGACGGCCACGTCCAGCGCCCCCGGGTCGCCGCGGGGGACCTGGCGGAAGCCCGCCGGCAGGGGCTGGAAGGGCTCGCCGTACCGAGCCGAGCCGGTCGCCGCCAGGGTGGCGAGGGTTCGCCCATGGAAGGCGCCGGCCAGGGTCACGATCGTGTGGGCCCCGCTGCGGTGGCGCCGCCCCCACTTGCGGGCCACCTTGATCGCGGCCTCGTTGGCCTCGGCCCCGCTGTTGCTGAAGAAGACCCGGGACGGGAAGGCGCTCGCGACCAGCCGCTCGGCCAGCTCGACCTGGGGCTCGGTGTAGTAGAGGTTGCTGGCGTGCGCCAGCCGCGACGCCTGGGCGGTGATGGCGGCGAGCCACCCCGGGTGCGCGTGGCCGAGGACATTGACCGCCAGCCCCCCGACGCAGTCCAGCAGCCGGGCCCCGTCCGCCGTCTCCACCCAGGCCCCCGCACCCGACACCAGGGTGATCGGGGGCCGGGCGTAGGTCTCGCAGAGGACGGCCCGCGCGCGGGACACGATCGGCGGCTCGGCACCGGAGCCGGCGGTCACGCCGGATCCCCCGCCGCCATCGGCCGCCCGCCCGCAGCCGGGAGCATGGTGCCGATCCCCTCCTCGGTGAGAAGCTCGAGGAGCAGCGCATGGGGGAGTCGCCCGTCGACGATGTGGCAGGTGACACCCGCCGCCTGGGCCCGCAGCCCCGCCTCCAGCTTCGGCAGCATCCCGCCGGTGATCGCCCCGGCCTCGACGAGGCGCCGGGCCTCGCTCGGCTCCAGCACCGACACCCGCGCCCCGTCCGGCCCGATCACCCCCTCGACATCGGTGAGGAGCAGGAGCTTGGTGGCGCCCAGCACCACCGCCAGCTCGGCCGCCACCGTGTCGGCGTTGACGTTGTAGGCCTGGCCGTCGTAGCCGAGGCCGAGCGAGGCGACGACCGGGATCAGACCCCGGTCGAGGAGGGCGAGGAGCGGCTCGGGATTGACCTCCGCCACCTCCCCGACGAAGCCGAGCGCGTCGGCCTGGCTGCGCTGGTGCGGGCGGACCAGGAGGGTGGGGCCGTCCTCGCCCGAGACCCCCATCGCCCGACCACCGTGGCGGTGGATCGCCGCGACGAGGTCGGGGGTGATCTTCCCCGACAGGACCATCTTGGCGATCTCCATCGTCCGCGCATCGGTGACCCGCAGCCCGTCGACGAACCGGGGCTCGATCCCCAGCTCGCGGGAGAGCTGGCTGATCGCCGGGCCGCCGCCGTGCACGAGGACCGGGCGCATCCCGACGAAGCGCAGGAGGACGACGTCGGCGAGGACGCTGTCGCGGGCGCCGGGGTCCTCCATCGCCGAGCCGCCGAGCTTCACGACCAGCGTGTGCCCGTGGAACTGGCGGATGAAGGGGAGGGCCTCCACCAGCACCTCGGCCCGCCGGATGCGGTCGTGGATCGGCTCAGCCATCGTGGTCTCTCCTCGGGGTGGGGGCAAGGCGGCGAGCGGCCCGTTCAGGTCGTGTACTCGGCATTGATGCGCACGTACTCCGATGAGAGGTCGCAGCCCAGGGCCGACCCCTCCGCGCTCCCCATCCCGAGGTCGATGACGATGGCGAGGTCGGGGCCGGCGAAGGCGGCCGCCACCCGGCGGAGGTCCGCGTCCCGGGCCACCCCGCGATCGAAGACGGTCTCCCCGCCGATCCGAACGGCGCAGCGGTCCAGAGCGAGCTCCGCGCCGCTGCGCCCGACCGCGGCGAGGATGCGGCCCCAGTTGGGGTCGGCTCCGTGGATCGCCGTCTTCACCAGCGGCGAGGCGGCGACGGTGCGCGCGGCCCGGTCGGCCTGAGCGCCGTCGACCGCCCCGTGCACCTCCACCGCGAAGGTGCGGGTCGCGCCCTCAGCGTCGGCGACGACGGCCCGAGCCAGGGTGCGGAGCACCGTCGTCAGCGCCTCCGCCCCGGCGTCGGCCGCGGGGCTGCCGGCCGTGATCGGGGGCCCGCCCGCGGCCCCGCTCGCGAGGACGAGACAGGTGTCGTTGGTGCTGGTGTCGCCGTCGATCGTGATCCGATTGAAGGAGGCCTGGACCGCGCGCCCCAGCCAGGCGGCGAGCAGCGACGCCGGAACCGGGGCGTCGGTGGTGGCAAAGGCGAGCAGGGTCGCCAGGTCAGGATGGATCATCCCGGCGCCCTTGGCCATCCCCCCCACGGTGTAGACGACCCCGTGGGCTTCGAAGTGGGCGACCGTCTCCTTGGGCCTGGTGTCCGTGGTCATGATCGCCCGCGCCGCGCGGCCGCCGCCATCCGCGCTCGCTGACGCGCACGCGCGGGTGATGGCGGGCCGGATCCGGTCCATCGGCAGTGGCCGGCCGATGACGCCGGTCGAGGCGACGAGGACCTCTGCCGGCTCGCAGCCCAAAGCGTCGGCGGTCTCCTGGATCATCTGGAGCGCATCGCCCAGCCCCCGGGCCCCGGTGCAGGCGTTGGCGTTGCCGCTGTTGACGACGACGGCGCGGGCCAGTCCGTGGCGGAGGTGCAGCGCGCTGATCACCACCGGCGCCGCCTTCACCCGGTTGCGGGTGAAGACGCCGGCCGCCTGGGCCGGGGCCTCGGCGACCAGGACCGCGACGTCGTCCCGCTCTGCGCCGCCGCCGCGCACGTCGGCCCGGGCGGTGCCGGCGAGGAACCCCAAAGGGGCGGTGACCCCCTGCGCGGGTCGTCCCGTCTCGGGTGCGGCGCTCATGGCCAGAGCGCCGTCTGCTGGAGGCCGGCGGTCGGCGCCAGCCCGAATCGGAGGTTGAGGGCCTGGACGGCCTGGGAGGCGGCCCCCTTCCAGAGGTTGTCGATGGCGCCGAGGGCCACCAGCCACGGCCCCTGCACGGCGGTGTGGACGAAGCAGCGGTTGGTGCCTGCCGCCCACTTGGTCGAGGGCGAGCGGTCGGCGAGGGAGACGAAGGGCTGGTCCTGGTAGGCCGCCCGGTAGGCGGCGGCGGCGGACTCGGCGCTGGCGCCGGGCTTGAGGCGCAGGTACACGGTCGCGAGGAGGCCTCGGACGGTCGGGACCAGATGGGGCACGAAGGTCGTGTCGACGGGCTGGTTGGCGAGCCGGCTCAGCTCCTGCACCATCTCGGGCAGATGGCGATGGCCGGCCACCGCGTAGGCGTGGAGGCCGCCGTCGACCTCGGGGAAATGCGTCCCGAGCGAGAGCGAACGTCCGGCCCCGCTGACCGCCGACTTCGCGTCGACGAGGGCGAGCGGCTCGACCAGCCCCTGGCCGATCGCCGGGGCCGCGGCCAGGATCGCCGCGGTGGGAAAGCAGCCCGGCAGGGCCACGAGGCGGGCGCTTCGCAGCGCCGGGCCGGCGACCTCCGGCAGGCCGTACACCGCCTCGTCGAGCAGGGCCGGGTCGGGGTGGTCGCCCCCGTACCAAAGGCGGTAGGCGGCCGGGTCCCGCAGCCGGAAGTCCGCCGAGCAGTCGAGGACGACCGCGCCGGCGTCCAGCCAGGTGCGGGCCTGGGCGGCGGCGACGCCGTGAGGGAGGGCGCTGATCACGACGTCGACCCCGGCGAGGTCGAGCGTGTCCCGGAGCACGAGCGCGACCGGGCTGGTGGGGACGACATCCGCGAGGCGGCGGCCAGCATCGGTGCGGGCGACGACCTGGACCAGGTCCACGTCGGGATGGCGCTCGAGGATCGCGGCGCAGGTCGACCCCGTGTAGCCGGTCGCCCCGACCACGGCCGCTCGCAGGGACATCACGGCATTCTCGCATGCTTATGCAGCCGCGCGCATGGCGGCAGGTGGCAGCGGCGGCGGGCCCGATCGATAATCGGCCGATGGCGCGCCCGGTCGGCTGGTGGACGCGGTGGACGCCGGCGGACGGCCGCTGTCGGCGTCTCGGGCCAGACGATCTCGAGACCGTCGACCGGGCGCTCCGTGCCGATCCGGTGGCGACCGTCACCCTGCGCAGCGAGATCGCGCTCGGGGCCCTGCGCGAGGGTCGCCTGCTCGGCGTGGCCGCCCCCGGCGGCCGCAACCTGCGCGCGGCGGTGCTCACCGCCCCGCTGCTCGTCCCCTGGATCCCCAACCCGGCGGACCTGTCGGTCGTGGCCGAGTGGCTGATGCCGGCGGCCGGGTCGATCCAGCTCATGGTGGGCGCGCAGGACACCACCGCCGGTCTCGACGCGGCGCTCCGCGGGCACCTGCCGCCCCCCCGGCTGCTCCGCCGCGAGCAGCCCCTCTACGTGCTCGAGCCCCGGGGCCTGCGCGCCCCGGCCGGCTGGGCGCCGCCGGTGCGGCGGGCCCGGGCCGACGAGCTCGACCAGCTGGTGCGGGCCGGCGCCGCCATGCACCTGGAGGAGGTGGGCTTCGACCCGCTGGCGATCGATCCGGTCGGCTTCCGCTCGCGGGTGCGCCATCTGATCGAGCGCGGCTGGGCCTGGGTGTGGACCGAGGACGGCCGGATCGTGTTCAAGGCCGAGTGCGCGGCCGTGACCCGGGAGGCGGTCCAGCTCCAGGGGGTGTGGGTGGAGCCCGGCGGGCGGGATCGGGGCCTGGGCACCCGGGCGATGGCGGCCCTGTGCACCGAGCTGCTCCGGGACGCCACCGAGCGGGTGTCGCTGTTCGTGAACGACTTCAACCGCCGGGCGATCCACGTCTACGAGCGGGTCGGTTTCACCCCCCGAGGGGTGTTCAGCTCCTACCTGTACTGATCCCGAGACCCCCGGCGGGCCGCGCCGCCGGCCCGGGGCGCTGCGGCCGCCGTCAGTACTCGTCCTCGGGCCGCACGTCCTCGTCCTCGTCGGGCTCGCCGATCTCCTCGAGCCCGGCATCCTCCACGGGCTCCTCCTCCTCACCGCCGCCTGCCGCCTCCTCCTCGGGGGTGGTGACGAGGAGGACTCCCTCCTCCTCCTCGGGAGCGAGGGCGGGGACCCGGTCGCGGGCGACCAAGACGTCCTTGGCGTAGGCGCGGTACTCGGTTTCGCGGGTCTTGCGGATCGGGAACGTGAGGGTGCCGGCGAACGCCGGCGCCTGATAGGTCTCGCGAATGATCACCTGGACGCCGCCGTCCTCCACGTGGGTGACGGCGCCGGCGTAGCGGTTCCCGCCGCGGACGAACCGCAGCATCCGGCGCGCGAGCTTCGCCTCCACCGCCCCGAGGTCCACCCCGCGAGCCGTCCGCAGCCGGAGCTGGTCGTCGACGAGCTCGAGGCTGAGCGGGTCCCCGGGGGCGACGGTGACCTTGGTCTCGAGCTCGGGCAGCGGCACCCGGGTGAGCGCCGTCCTGCCCGGCTCCTCGGTGAAGACGTTGACGTCGAGCGGCTGGGCCGCCGCTGGGACGGTCTCCCGGGCCTCGAGCAGGCCGGTGATCTTCTGGCGCTGGCGCACCGCGACCGGGTTGAGGGGGTTGAGCTCGAGGGTCCGGGCGTAGGCGTCCCGGGCCTCCTCCAGCCGGCCCAGCTCGAGCAGGGCCTTGCCCAGCCGGTTGTTGGCGTCCTCGTCGGGCCCGAACCGCTCCAGCAGCTCCTGGTTCAGATCCGCCGCCTCCTGCCAGCGGCCCTGGAGCGCGTGCTGGATCGCCTCCTCGACCGCCTGGACCCGCGGCTTGACGCGCTCGTCGGCTTCAGGCACCAGTCTCTCCCAAGGTCGGCACGGACACGGGCCACCCCTGCAGCGGCCTCCCCGGGCGGCGGCGGCCACCCGGGTCGCGCCACCGTGCGGGCGGGCCGAGGCCACGCTCCGGGTCGCCATATCATAGCGGCAGCCCGGCGGGTCGCCGGGTGGCATCGCCCCGTGCACGGTGAGCCAATGGGAGTCGCCCCGGGCCATGATCGCGCCCCCCGACGCCAGCCCGACCTCGAACGTCCACCGCCCCCTCGTCCGCCAGGTCATCGCGGTCGCGAACCAGAAGGGGGGGGTGGGCAAGACCACCACGACCGTCAATCTCGGCAGCGCCTTGGCGGAGCGGGGCCAGCGCGTCCTCTGCGTCGACCTCGACCCCCAGGGCCACCTCACCGTGAACATGGGGGTCGAGCGGCCCGACGACCTCGAGCTGACCGTCTACGACCTGCTCTGCGACGCCCGGGTGGCGGTCGGCGACGTCCGCCTCCAGGCCGAGGAGATGGGGGTGGACTTCCTGCCGGCCAACGTCGAGCTGGCGGGCGCGGAGCTCCAACTCGTGACCGAGATCGGGCGTGAGGGGATCCTGCGGGAGAAGCTCCAGCCCTACCTGGACGCGTACGACTTCGTCCTCATCGACTGCCCCCCGTCGCTCGGCCTCCTCTGCATCAACGCTTTGGTCGCCGCCACCGACGTGATCATCCCGCTCCAGTGCGAGTACTTCGGGATGAAGGGGATGCAGCAGCTCCAGCGGACGATCGAGCGGGTGCGGGCCAAGCTCAACCCCCATCTGCGGATCGCCGGCATCCTCCCCACCATCCACAAGGCACGGACCCTCCACGCCCGCGAGGTCCTCGGCCTCGTGCGGTCGCACTACGGCGATGCCGTCTACCCGATCCAGGTGGCCGACAGCATCCGCTTCGCCGAATGCCCCCTCGCCGGCCAGTCGATCCTCCAGTACGCGGCCGAGTCGGATGGAGCGAGAGCCTACCGCGAGCTCGCCAGCCGGGTCCTCGATCAGGTCGGGGTGAGCTGAGATGGCGTTCAAGCGGGCCACCCTGGGGGGCTCCCAGGAGCTGTTCCAACCCACCCGGCCGCGGGGGCCCGAGCGTGACCCCGCCCCGCCGCCCGGGATCAGCCCCGACCTCGCCGGTCCGACTCCGTTTGCCGATCCCCTGCCGCCGCGGCCGGCCGGGCAGCTCTACCGGCTGACCAACAAGGAGGTCGCCCTGCTCTGCCAGGCCGTGCAGCAGGCGAAATTCCCCCACTCGTACCAGCGGATGGCCAAGCCCGCCCTGGATGACTTCGAGGAGCTGGAGGCGGTCCGGCAGTCACTGCTCCGCCAGCAGGCGGAGCGCGCCTGACGCTCGCCGCCGCCCGACCGTGACGACGCCGGAGCCGCAGGCGCCAGCGCGGGCCCCACGCCTCCAGATCGTCCGGGTGCGGGTGCAGGGGACCGTCGAGGCGAACTGCTACGTCGTCGCCTGCGCCCGGACCCGGGAGGCAGTCGTGATCGACCCCGGCGCCGATGCCGACAAGATCCTCGGCCAGGTGGCCGGGCTCACGGTGGGGCACGTCCTCTGCACCCACGGCCACCGCAACCACGCCGGGGCGAAGGAGGCGGTCCGCAGCGCGACCGGGGCACAGACGGCGATGGCCCTGGCCGACGCCAAGCAGTACCTGCGGGCGGCGGACACCTACCTCACCGACGGCGACCGACTTCCCCTGGGCGACTTCCAGGTGACGGTGCTGACCACGCCGGGGCACTCCCCGGGCAGCCTCTGCTTTCGGATCGGCAACCACCTCTTCACCGGGGACACCCTGCTCAAGGGGCACCTCGGTCGCCCCGACCTCCCGGACGTCGACCCGCGGCGCCAGCTCATGAGCGTTCTCGGCCGGCTCCTGCCGCTGCCGCCCAACACGGTCGTGTATCCGGGGCACGGGCCGACCACCACGATCGGGGCCGAGCGGCGCGACAACGTGGCGGCCCGAGCCCTGGGCTGAGGCGCCGCCAGGCCCGGGGGGGACCTCGCCAGGCCGGGGCCCGAGCGCCCCTCGCCTACAATCCCCGCGATGGCCTGGGATCCCTGCGCCGGCCGACCGTGGTGATCGGCAGCATGCGGCTCACCCTCCACCTGCCCGAGAACCACTCGCTCAAGGGCAAGCGCCAGGTGCTGCAGTCGCTGGTCGCCCGGATCCGGCGCACCTTCAACGTGGCGGTCGCCGAGATCGACGACCAGGACGCCTGGCAGGTGGCGACGCTCGGCGTCGCCTGCGTGTCCAACGACGCTCGCCACGCGGACGAGATGCTGGCCAAGGTCGCCAACTTCGTCGAGGCCGACGCCGGCGGCGGCGAGGCCCTCCTCGCGCGCCACGTCATCGAGCTGATCCAGGCCTGAGCGTGCCGATCCTCTCCCCGGCGCTGGCGGTGATCCGCATCGGCATCGATCCGGTGTTCCACCTCGGCCCGCTGCCGATCCACTGGTACGGCGTCTGCTACGCGGTGGCGTTCCTGGTCGGGCTTCGGGTGGCGCTGCCCCACGCCGAGCGGCACGGCATCTCCGCCGCGATCGCGGGGCGGATCGCCTTCTGGAGCATCGTGCTCGGCCTCATCGGCGGCCGGCTCTTCTACGACCTGCAGTCGGGGGCGCTGCACTACCTCACCCACCCCCAGGACATCTTCGCCTTCTGGCAGGGCGGGATGGCCTTCTTCGGCGCGATCTTCCTCGCGGTCGCGACCCTCATCTGGGGGAGCCGCCACTACCGCGTGAGCTTCTGGGTCCTGCTCGACGCGGGCGCCCTCTTCGCCGCCGTTGGGCAGCCGATCGGCCGGATCGGCAACCTCATCAACGGCGACATCCTCGGCGACCGCTCCGGGCTGCCATGGGCCACCGCCTACACGAATCCGCACACCTACGCCCCGCACCTGGGGGTCGGCTACCAGCCGGTCGCCGCCTACGAGGCGCTCGTCATCCTGGCGATGCTCGGCATCCTTTTGGCCCTGCGCCGCCGCGGCGTCCAACCAGGGGTGCTCGGGCTCGTCTACCTCGTGGCCTACCCGGTCAGCCAGTTCGGGCTCTTCTTCCTGCGCAACCCCGTCAACGTCCCCTACATCGCACTGGGTCTCAAGCAGACCCAGTGGACCTCGATCGGCGTCCTCGTCCTCGGGGTGCCGCTGGCGCTGCTGGCCTGGCGGATGACCCGGAACCACCCGGCTGTGGGGTCGGAGCCCCGCTCCGCCGCCCTCCACCCCGCCCCCGAGCCGCAGGAG
>DAHUZI010000149.1 GCA_027306595.1 Candidatus Dormiibacterota bacterium
AGCCGAGCCCATAGTCTTGTTTGCCGCACGCCGTCAGCCTCCTTCCGGATCTCTGTCGTGACAGCGAGAAACGGTAGGCGCTGGCGGCGTGTTCGTGCTCAGGCGGCCCTCTACTCACCCACGGAAGGGGTCGAAGAGCCATATTTCGCTCCTTCACCCGAAGTGGGTTCCCCCTCTTCTATCTCTTGATCGTGAGCTTCGGGCTGAGCCTGATCCTCGGCAACGTGGTCGAGGGCGCCTGGGGCCCGGGCACCCAGTTCTTCGCCGTGGTGTCGACCTTCCCCCTTCACGTCGGGCCCTTCTTGCTCACCCCCGCCCAGCTGGTGATCATCGGGGTCGCGATCCTGAGCATGTTCGGCGTCCACCTGCTCCTCACCCGCACACGCCTGGGCAAGGAGATGCGGGCGATGTCGGACAATCCAGCCCTGGCCCAGGTGAGCGGCATCGACATCAACCGGGTGACCACCTACGCCTGGTTCATCAGCGGCACCCTGGCCGGTCTGGCCGGCATCGCCCTTGCGGTCAGCACGGCCAGCTTCGAGCCGGCGTTCGGAGAGAACTTCCTCTTCATCATCTTCGCCTCCGTCATCGTGGGCGGAATCGGCCAGCCCTACGGCGCGATGTTGGGCGCCTTCCTGATCGGCATGGTCACCGAGGTCTCAGCCGCCTTCATCGACCCCGCCTACAGCACGGACCTCGCCTTCGTGGTCCTCATCATCATGCTCTTGATCCGGCCCCAGGGCCTGATCCCTGCTCGGGGGAAGGCCTAGATGTCCGCGGTTGTCTTCTACATCGCGACCATCGTCAACTATTTCTTCATCTACAATATCCTCGCCTGGGGGCTGAACATCCAGTTCGGCTATGCGGGCATTCTCGACTTCACCTACATCACCTTCATGGCGACAGGGGCCTACATCGCCGGGGTGACATCACTCGGGCGCCAGCAGCCGGGGACCGGGGTCGTCTACATCCTGGGGTGGCACCTGCCATTCCCCATCCCGATCCTGCTCGGCGGGCTGGCCGCCGCCGCCCTCGGCCTCGTGATCGGGCTGGTGGCGATCAACCGGTTGCGCAGCGACTACCTCGCCATCGTGACGCTCTCGGTGGGGATCATCCTCTATAGCCTGGTGGGCAACTTCACCAATCTCTTCGACGGATTCAACGGCCTGGTCGGCGTGCCCGAACCGCTCAACGGCCAGGTGCACCTGGGGGTCAACACCTACACGGTGTTCTACATCGCCGTCGCCGGCTTCTTCATGGCGATTCTCTGGGTGGTCGCCCATCGTCTGCTGCGATCCCCGTTGGGACGGACGATGCGGGCGATCCGCGAGGATGTCGACGTGGCCGAGGCCTTCGGCAAGAACACGTTCAGGATCCGCCTGTGGGCGATGGTGATCGGGAGCTTCTTCGCCGGGATCGGGGGAGCACTCCTCATCGGCTTCATCGGGGCCTTCAGCCCGGACGGGTGGTCCACTCAGGAGACGTTCATCATCTGGGCCATCCTGCTGATCGGCGGCCGTGGCAACCTGTGGGGGTCGGTCCTGGGCTCGTTCCTGGTCATCGCCCTGCTGTCGGAGGCCACCCGCTACCTGCCGTCGATCCCCAACAACGCCTTCCTCGAGCCGGCGCTTCGCAACATCGTGATCGGGGCCGGCCTGATCGTGGTCCTGCGCTTCCGCCCCCGCGGCATCCTGCCCGAGCGCAAGGCGACCTTCGCCGAGGTCCGGGCTCCCGCCCCACCCCGTGAGAGTGCGCGCCTGGAGCCCGGCCATGCCGACTGACGCCCCCATCCTCGAGATCGACAACCTCTCGCGCCGGTTCGGCGGGCTCCAGGCGGTCGACGACTGCAGCTTCAGCATCCAGGAGGGGATGCTGGCGGCCCTGATCGGGCCCAACGGCGCTGGCAAGACGACCCTGGTCAACCTGGTGGCAGGGGCGCTCAGCCCCAACAGCGGTCACGTCCGATTCGGCGGGCTCGACATCACCGGCTGGTCGCCCCACCGAATCGCGGCCCGCGGCCTGGTCCGGACCTTCCAGATCTCCCGAGAATGGGCGCAGCTGACGGTGCTGGAGAACCTGCTCGTGGCGGCCCCCGACCAGCGTGGCGAGGGGATCTGGAATGCGATCGTCCGCCCCTCTGTGGGTCGCGCTCAGGACCGCGAGCTGGTCGCTCAGGCCCTCGACTCCCTTGACGCCTTCGGCCTCTACGCCATGCGCAACGAGTACGCGGCCACGCTGAGCGGCGGGCAGAAGCGCCTGCTCGAGCTGGCGCGGGCGGTGATGGCCCGTCCCCGCCTCCTGCTCCTCGACGAGCCGATGGCTGGCGTGAACCCCGCGCTCACCGACCAGCTGGCCGGACACATCGAGCAGCTCCGCCGCGGCGGGATCACCTTCCTGCTGGTCGAGCACAACCTCGAGTTCGTTGAGAAGAGCTGCGACCACGTCGTGGTGATGGCGCTGGGCCGCACCCTGGCCACCGGGGTGATGGGGGACCTGCGCCGCAACCCCGAGGTCATCGGCGCCTACCTGGGAGGGGAGAGCGTTGCCAGCGCTGCAGGCTGAGGGCGTCACGACCGGATACGGCTCGGTCCCCGTGGTCTCCAACGTGTCGATCACGGCCGCCAGCGGTGAGGTGGTCGTGCTGGTCGGCCCCAACGGGGCGGGCAAGTCGACCTTTCTCAAAGGCTGTTTCGGCCTCTTGCGTCACACCACCGGCCGGATCCGGGTCGGGGATCACGACGTCAGCGGCTGGCCGCCCCACCGGATCGCCCGGCGGGGCATGGCCTACGTCCCCCAGGTCAGCAACACCTTCCCGTCGATGTCGGTGCTCGAGAACCTGGAGATCGGCGGCTTCGCCTCCGGGCAGGCCGTGGGCTCGCGGATCGAGGAGGTGCTCGCAATCTTCCCCGACCTCGCCCGAAGTCAGAAGACCAAGGCCGGCAACCTCAGCGGCGGCCAGCAGAACATCCTCGGGATGGCGCGCTCGCTGATGCTCGCCCCCAAGGTCGTGCTCCTCGACGAGCCCACCGCTGGGCTCGCCCCCAAGTACGTGGGGACGGTCTGGGAGCAGGTCGGCCGCATGGCCAAGGCCGGTACCGCCGTCGTCGTCGTCGAACAGAACGTAGAGCTGGCCATGCGCCACAGCGATCGAGTCTACGTGCTGGTGGCGGGCCGGGTGCGGCTCCAGGGAACCCCCGAGGAGGTCCGCCGCCACGACCTCACCGCCATCTTCCTCGGCGGGGCCGACCGCACCCTCCAGGGGGAGGGGACGCGGGAGCCGCTGTGGACGATCTGACGTCTGAAGGGCCGGAGGGAGCCGGGGGGGACCCGGCCGCCGGACGGAGCACTAACGGAGGACCTGGCGTGAGAGGAATGCGGGCAGCGGCCGTCCTGGCGGCGGTCGCAGCGATCGTGGCGCTGACCTCGCTGGGGGGGTTGGCGGCGGCGCGCGCGCCCCGCGCGCGCAAATTCACGGGCACCCTGACCGTCGGCGAGCTCATGCCGATGTCGGGGGCGGAGGCGTTCGTCGGCCAGTGGTTCACCCACGGCGCCGCGGCCGGCATCCGGGCGGTGAACAACGCGGGCGGCGTCATGGGGATGAAGCTGACGGCCGTGCTGGAGGACACCGCCGGCGACCCGGTCGACGCGGTGCCCGCCTACCACGCGCTGCTCACCCACAACCCTGACTTCGTGGTTGGCCCCTCGTCTCTCGAGATCCTGGGGGTGATCAAGTTCTTCGGAGCCTCGCAGCTCCCCGACTTCATGGAGGGGGGGACGACCGCGCTCGACCACATGAACTACCCCTACGTGTTCCGGATGTTCCCCTCGGACAGCGCCCTTCTGGCCAGCGAGGCCTACTACGCCCTGCACGTGCTCCACTGCACCCGGGCCGCGCTGATGTACGAGGACTCGACCAACGCCCAGGACGAGGTCCCACCCCTGGCTCACGCTTACACCGGTAACGGCGGCAAGATCTTGGTCAACCTCAAGCTCGAGCCCAACGCCACCTCCTACCTCACCGAGGTCGCCGACGCCTTCGCCTCCCACCCCCAGTGCGTGTTCTTCCACGCCACCCCGGCCGAGATGAGCACCCTGTCGGGCAACCTCCAGGAGGAGGGGCACCTCAACGTCCACTTCATCACCGGCGACACCGGGACCGCGATCCAGCTGGCGAAGGCGATGGGCCTCAAGTTCGCGTCCAAGTACCTCACCGGGATGACCGGTGCGTCCGTCGACGCCCCGGCCTATCAGGCGTTCATCAAGGCGTACCAGCAGGTCTGGCACACGACCAAACCGCTGCCCGCCACCCAGGCGATGTACGACGCGGTGATCGTGCCGGCGCTGGCCATCACCTACGCCGGGACGACCAACGCCAAGATCTGGGTGAAGGACATCACCCGTGTCAGCAACGGTCCTGGTACCCCCTGCTACACCTACCCGAGCTGCGTCACCCTGCTCAAGGCACACAAGAAGATCAACTACCAGGGCGCCGGCGGCAACGTCGATTTCAACAAGTACCACAACGTCTTCACCCCGCTTACGGTCGAGGGCTGGACGACGGGCGGCCGCCTGCGGCCGATCTACACCGTCACGACCAGGCAGCAGGCCCTCATGTATCGGCACTGAGCGGGAGCCCAGCTCCGTCACCCGAAGGAGGGCGGCCCGGCGGGCCGCCCTCCGCTCGCCGGGGGGACGGGCGCCGTCACTGCCCGTTGGGGCTGGGGGGGCGGGCGAGGCCGTGTGGTATACAGGGATGCACCAGCGGGCAGCCGGCGAGCGTGAGGCGAGTGTCGGGGCAATGACGTCGGTCACGATCGCGGATGTCTTCGCCCGCGATGGGCTGCAGGCGCTCCGCCACGAGGATGGCTGGCGGCTCCCCACGACCGATGAGAAGGTGGGGGTGATCGCCGCCCTCGACGC
This sequence comes from Candidatus Dormiibacterota bacterium, assembly GCA_027306595.1. Classification (GTDB taxonomy): domain Bacteria; phylum Chloroflexota; class Dormibacteria; order Aeolococcales; family Bog-877; genus DAHUZL01. The sequence goes on from DAHUZI010000149.1 coordinate 4,921, forward strand.
CGCCGGGGTCCCGGAGATCGAGATCACCGGCTTCGCCCACCCCCGGGTGATCCCCAGCCTGGCCGATGCCGACGAGGTGGCGACCCGGGTCTGTGGCGCGCCTCACCGGGCAGTGTACCGAGCGCTGGTGCCGAACCGGCGCGGCGCCGAGCGAGCCCTCGCCTGCGGCGTCCCCAAGCTGGTGGGGCTGGTCGTCGTCAGCGAGACCTACGAGCGCCTGAACGCGAATCGGTCGACCGCCGACGGGCTTGCCGAGCTCGGCCGGATCGCCGAGCTGGCGCGGGCAGCGGGGACGGAGCTGGCGGTGGGGGTGGCCACGGCCTTCCACTGCCCGTTCGACGGCCCGGTTCCGGAGGCGCGCCTCCTCGGGATCGTCGAGCAGCTCTGCGGGTTGGGGCTGACCGAGGTCGTGCTCGCGGACAGCGTCGGGCTGGCCGGTCCGCGGCTGGTGGCAGACCGCTGCCGGGCGGTTCAGGCCCGCTTCCCCACGCTCACCCTCGGCCTCCACCTCCACAACCTCGCGGGGTTCGGCCTGGCCGCCGCGTGGGCGGGCCTGGCGGCCGGCGTCCGCCGGTTTGACGGGTCCGTAGGCGGCATCGGCAGCGGCATCACGATGCCGCTGGCGGCGGCCCGGCTCGGAAACGTCGCCACCGAGGATCTGGTGGCGCTGTTCACCGAGAGCGGCGTGGCGACGGGGATCGACCCCGAGCGGATCGCGGATCTGGGGCGGTTCGCCCAGTCGCTGCTTGGCGCGGCGGGCGGGAGCTGGGCTGCGAGCTACGGGACGCCGGAGCGCGTGGTCGCGGCCGGGCGGGCACGCCTGGCCGAGCTGGAGGCGGCGCCCCCCGGAGCGTCGCGGATTCAGGAGGTGACACGATGAGCCAGCTGGGATCCCTCGCGCCGATCCCGATCCGGCGGCAGTCGGCCGGCGAGGCGATTCACCGCCTCCTGCGCGATGCGGTCATCCAGCGCCGGCTGGCCCCGGCCACCCGCCTGCTGGAGCCGGAGCTGGCTGAGAGCCTGTCGGTGAGTCGGACGCCGGTGCGGGAGGCGCTGCGGCTGCTGGAGGCCGAGGGGTTCGTCGAGCGGCTGCCCGGGGGCGGCCTGGTGGTCGCCCGGATCGACCCCCGCGACGTGCGCGAGCTCTACGAGGTCCGACTCGCCCTCGAGACGATGGTCGTGCGCCAGGCGGCCCAGCGGGCCACCGTCCACGACGTCCACGCCCTCATCGACTGGCTGGACCGGCTGAGCCGGCTCAGCCTGGAGCCCGAGGAGGCGCTGCGGCACGGGGACGTGTTCCACGACCACCTCGCCCAGCTGGCCGGCAATCGCCGCTGCCAGGAGATGATCCACCACATGCGGGGCCACATCGACCGCTACCGGGCTGCCGGAAGCCTCGCCGCGCCGGAGCGGGTGACGCGGGCCTGGGCCGAGCACCGCCGGGTCGCCGACGCCATCGCCCAGGGCAATCCCGCCAAGGCGGCCCGCGCCATGCAGGCCCATATCCGGGCGGAGGCGCAGGCCTGCATCGATGCAGTCGACCGCGAGCACCGGGCCGGCGCCCACCCCGGCCGGCTCGGCTCCCGGCTGGAGGCGGTGCCAGCCGGCTAGGGACCGCGTGGGGCCCTGCGCGACCGCGATCTAGAATCGCAGCCAGCGATGGATGCGAGCGCGCTCGCCGCCCGGCTCGACTATCTTGCCCCCGCGGATCGGGAGCGGGTGATGCGCGCCCACGCGCTCGCCGCCAAGGCCCACGCCGGACAGCTGCGGCTCTCGGGTGAGCCCTACCTGGTCCACCCCGAGGCGGTGGCGGCGACCCTCGCCGACCTCCACCTCGACGCCGACGCCCTGGCCGCCGCCCTCCTCCACGACGTGCTGGAGGATACGGACGTCACCGCCGAGGCGCTGCGGAAGGCGTTCGGCCCGACGGTGGAGAAGCTGGTGCAGGGGGTCACCAAGCTCGGCCGCATCCACGCCCGGCCCGACGGCCAGGCCCAGGCCGAGAACATCCGCAAGATGCTGATCGCGATGGCGGAGGACCTGCGCGTGGTCCTGATCAAGCTCGGCGACCGCCTCCACAACATGCGCACGATCAGCCCGCTGGCACCCGATCGCCAGCGTCGGATCGCCCAGGAGACCCTGGACATCTACGCCCCCCTGGCCCACCGCCTCGGGATGTGGCAGGTCAAGGCGGAGCTCGAGGACCTGGCGGTCGCCGTGCTCGACCCGGCTGGGTTCGAGGCGGTCACGAGCGCCATCGCCTCCCGTCGCCGCGAGATCGACCACGTGCTCGGCGAGGCGCGTCGGCGGCTGGAGTCGGAGCTCAAAGAGGCTGGCATCCACGCCGACATCAGCGGCCGGCCGAAGCACGCGGCCAGCGTCTTGCGCAAGATGAGCCAGCAGGGCAAGGCGCTCGAGGAGATCTACGATCTCGTGGCGATCCGGGTGCTCTGCGACGACGTGCGCAGCTGCTACGGGGCGCTGGGGGTCGTGCACACGCTGTGGAAGCCGATCCCCGGGCGCTTCAAGGACTACGTCGCGATGCCCAAGGGAAACGGCTACCAGTCGCTCCACACCACCGTGGTCGGAGCCGGGGGCGAGCCGATGGAGATCCAGATCCGGACGGCGGCCATGCACCGGACCGCGGAGGAGGGGATCGCCGCCCACTGGCACTACAAGGAGGCGTCGGCGGTCGACCCCCGCCTGGACGAGCGCTTCTCGTGGCTCCGAGCGCTGCTCGAGTGGCAGAAGGAGATGCTCGACGCCGAGCGATTCGTCGAGAACGTCAAGCTCGACATCTTCCCCGACGAGGTCTTCGTCTTCACCCCCAAGGGCGAGGTTCGGTCGCTGCCGGCGGGGTCGACGCCGATCGACTTCGCCTACCGCATCCACACCGACGTCGGCCACCGGTGCCTGGGCGCCAAGGTCAACTCCCGGATGGTGCCGCTCGACCACCGGCTCGAGAACGGGGACATCGTGGAGGTGCTCACCACCCGGTCGGAGCGCCACGGTCCCAGCCGCGACTGGCTCAATTTCGTCAAGACCAGCAGCGCGCGGGACAAGATCCGGCAGTGGTTCAAGCGCCAGCGGCGGGAGGAGAACGTCGTCCGCGGACGGGAGCTTCTGGAGCGCGAGCTCCGCCGCCTGCGCGGACAGAACCTCGCCCAGGTGCCCGCCGAGCGGCTCGCGGACACCGCCCGCGAGTTCCACTTCCAGGAGGTGGCGGACTTCCTCGCCGCGATCGGCTACGGCGAGCTCAGCCCCCGCACCGTCGTGCTCCGCTGGGCGGCCCGGGAGGACACCGACGGCGAGGAGGGTCCGCTGGCGCGGCTGGCGATCCCGATCGTCTCGCGCCCCGCGGGCTCCGAGGCGGTGCGGGTGCGCGGGACCGAGAACCTGCTCACCACCTTCGCCCAGTGCTGCAAGCCGGTGCCGGGTGAGGCGATCCGCGGGTACATCACCCGCGGCCGAGGGGTCAGCATCCACCGGGCCTCCTGCAGCAACCTGCGCCACGCGCCCGAGGCGGGTCGGCTGGTGGAGGTGGAGTGGAGCGAGGGCGCCCGCCAGCTCTTCCCGGTCGCCCTCACGATCGAGGGCTGGGACCGAACCGGTCTCCTGCGCGATGTGGCGACGGTGATCGCCGAGAGTCGGGTGAACCTCAGCGGCGCGGCGGTGGAGGTCAAGGACGACCACACCGCGGTCATCTCCACGGTGGTCGAGATCGCAAGCCTCACCCAGCTGAGCCGCCTGCTGGAGAAGTTGGAGGCCATCCGGGACGTGCGAACGGTCGCGCGCGAGGCGGGCTGACCGCGCCCGCCCCGTAGACTGGCGCCACGATGCCCGCCGTCCAGCGCCTCCGCGGTACCGCCGATTGGCTCCCCGATGCGCTCCGCCACCTGCGCCACGTCGAGGGCAGTGGGTTGGCGGTGGCGGGCGCCTTCGGCTATCGGGAGATCGCAACCCCGGTGATGGAGCCGACCGAGCTCTTCACCCGCAGCGTCGGGGACACGACCGACATCGTCACCCACCAGATGTACACGTTCACCGACCTCGGGGGCCGATCGGTCACCCTGCGGCCCGAGGGCACGGCGGCGGTCCTGCGGGCGTTCGCCGAGGGCGAGCTCCGGCAGGCCTCGCGGCCGGTGCGGCTCGCCTACACGGGGCCCATGTTCCGCCACGACCGCCCCGGGCGCGGCCGCTATCGCCAGTTCCACCAGTTCGGGGTGGAGGCGATCGGCGAGGCTGAGCCGGAGCTCGACGCCGAGGTGATCGCGCTGGCCTGGGGCTGGCTCGACCGCCTCGGGGTTGGCGGGACCACGCTCGCCCTCAACAGCATCGGCGACGCGATCTGCCGACCCCGCTACCGGGAGGCGCTGGTCGCCCACGTCACCCCCCGCCGGGACCAGCTGGGGCCCCTCGACCAGGCCCGGCTCGCCCGCAACCCGTTGCGGCTCCTCGACAGTAAGGACGAGGCGCTGGAGGCGGTGCTCGCGACCGGGCCCCTGGTCTCGGAGTTCCTCTGCGAGCCCTGTCGGGCCGCCCTCGAAAGGGTCGAGGCGGCCCTTGCCGTCTACGGGGTCCCGTACCACGTCGAGCCGCGGCTCGTGCGCGGCCTCGACTACTACGTGCGGACCACCTTCGAGATCTGGCACACGAGCCTCCAGGGGGCGCAGAACGCCCTCCTCGGTGGGGGCCGCTACGACGGCCTTCTGGGGATGCTGGGGTACCCGGACGTGCCCGGGGTCGGCTTCGCGGCCGGGCTGGAGCGGGTCGCCTCGCTGGCCCCAGCCGCGAGCGATGCCGGCCCCGGCACGATCGCGGTCGCCAGCATCGGCGGGGCCGCAGTGCCGGCGGCGCTCCGCCTCGCCGGGGCCCTGAGGGGCCGCGGCCTGCGGGTGCTGACCGATGTCGGTCCCCGCAGCGCGAAGGCCAAGCTGCGCAGCGCGACCGGTCACCGGGCCGCGGTCGCGTGCCTCATCGGGGACGACGAGCTCCGGGCGGGGACCGTGGCGGTGCGCGACCTGCGCAGCGGGACCCAGGAGCCGGTCCCGCTCGGGGAGGCGCCGACGCGGGTCGGGGCGCTGGCCGCCGCCGCGTCGCCGCTGGATGGGGGCGGGCCATGAGTGAGCGCCGCTACCTGGGCACGATCGGCGCGGAGGCGGTCGGGGCCGAGCTGGAGCTGGTGGGGTGGGTGCATCACCGCCGCGACCACGGGGGGCTCACCTTTCTCGACCTGCGGGACCACACCGGCCTCCTCCAGGTGGTGTTCAACCCGACCGCCGCGCCCGAGGCGCACCGGGCGGCGCAGCGCTGCCGGCTCGAATATGTGGTCCGGGTCCAGGGACGGCTCGGCCGCCGGCCCGCGGGGAGCGAGAACCGGCAGCTGGCGACCGGCGAGGTCGAGCTGGCAGCGACGGGGGTCACGATCCTCAGCGCCGCAGAGCCCGCCCCGTTCGCGATCGGGGACGAGCGCCCGGTCGACGAGGGCGTCCGGCTCCAGTACCGGTACCTCGACCTCCGCCGCCCTCGCATGCAGCGCAACCTTCGGGCCCGCCACCGTTTCGTCCAGGGGTTGCGCCGGAGCGCCGACGCCATGGGGTTCATCGAGATCGAGACCCCGACCCTGGTTCCCAGCACCCCCGAGGGGGCCCGCGACTTCGTCGTCCCGAGCCGGCTGCGGCCCGGCTTCGTGTGGGCGCTACCCCAGTCCCCCCAGCTGTACAAGCAGCTCTGCATGGTGGGCGGGCTCGACCGTTACTTCCAGATCGCCCGCTGCTGGCGCGACGAGGACCTGCGGGCCGACCGCCAGTTCGAGTTCACCCAGCTGGACGTCGAGATGGCCTTCGTCGAGGAGACCGATGTCTTCGCGGCCCTCGAGCGGCTGATCGGCGATGCCTGGGCCGAGGCGTTCGCCATCCCGCTCGGCGCCCCCTGGCCCCGGCTGACCTGGCAGGCCGCGATGGAGCGCTACGGGTCCGACAAGCCCGACACCCGCTTCGGCAACGAGCTCATGACCGTCACGGAGGCGCTGGCCGGCACCGAGGTGCGCCTGTTCCGATCGGCGCTCGCGGCCGGTGGAGCGATCCGGGCGCTGCGCGTGCCCGGCGGGGCGCAGCTGCCGCGGGCCGAGCTCGAGGGCGCCTGGCAGCAGGTCGCGCGCGACGCCGGTGCGGCCGGGGTGGTGCTCCTGCCCCGCCTGGCGGACGGCTGGCAGGGCCCCATCGCCCGGGCGATGGGCGCGGACGAGCTGGCGCGCCTGGCGGAGCGGACCGCAACCGAGGCGGGCGACCTCCTCTGTCTGGTGGCGGCCGACGAGCGGGTGGCGGGCGCGGCGCTGGGCGCCCTGCGCCTCCATGCCGCCCGCCGACTGGGCTGGATCCCCCCGGGGCGGCTCGACTTTCTGTGGATCACGGACTTCCCCATGTTCGAGCGCGGCGCCGACGGCGGGCTCCAGCCCCTCCACCACCCGTTCACCCAGGTCCACCCCGATGACTGGCCGCGCCTGGAATCGGACCCGCTCAGCGCCCGGTCGCGGGCCTACGACATCGTCTGCAATGGAGTCGAGATCGGCAGCGGCTCGTTGCGGATCACCCGTCCGGAGCAGCAGGCGGCGATCTTCCGGGTTCTGGGGCTGGCAGAGGACGAGGTGGAGGCGAAGTTCGGCTTCCTGCTCGGGGCGTTCCGCCACGGCGCGCCGCCGCACGGGGGCTTCGCCGCCGGCATCGACCGGCTCGTCATGCTCGGGCTCGGGGAGCCGTCGATCCGCGAGGTCATCGCCTTCCCGAAGACCCAGACCGGCCAGGACCCCCTGACCGGCGCCCCGACCCGGGTGACCCCGGGCCAGCTCCGCGACGTGGGGCTGCGCCTGGCCGAGCCGCCGACCGGGCCGGGGCCCGCCACCCGCTGAGGGGCCGAATCACGCCACCCGCAAGCGTGATACGGTGACCGCCATCCGGAGGGGTCTGCTGCGGCCAGCGCCGTCCCCAACACCCACTGCGACGGGAGCGCCAACACCGGCGACCGCCCACCGGCCCCATCGACCGCTCAGGGGACGTGGAACGCGTCGTGCGGCGCACCCCCCTGGACCACCGGGCCCAGGTGCCGGCGGGCGGGCCCGCTCCGGATCGACCCCGGATGATGGAGGAGCCGGTGGCGTTTGAGGCGGCGCTCGAGCGGGGAGCATCTCCGGCGATGAGCCGCACGCCCGCCGCCACGACCGAGCTTCGGATCCCCGCCAACCCCGCCTACATCGTGGTCGCCAAGCGGGCGGCCGCCGGACTCGCCAGCGTGGCGGGGTTCGGGGTGGAGGCGGTGGACGAGCTCAACATCGCCATCGCCCAGGCGTGCGAGCGAACGATCACCCTGGCGCGCGAGGTGGCGTCGCCGGATTCGACCATCCGCCTCACGTTCCGGCTGGACGAGACGGTCCTCACGGTCGACGTGCGGCTCCAGCCCGGCCGCGGCGAGGCCGCCCCGCGGGCGGCGGCGGGGGCCAGCGGGTCGGGGGCTCCGGCCAGCTGGCCGCCCACGCCCGACGCACTTGATCTCGCCCTGCAGATGATCGGGCTCTTCGCCGACGACGTGCGGTGGCGGGTGGCCGGCAACGGTCTGCTCCACGTGCGGCTGGCGAAGTACCGCTGGCGCTGACGGGCGCCGGGCCGGCCCAGCTGGGCGCCGCCCCCCGCTACGACCGGGAGGCCCAGCGAGCGCTCCTCGCTGAGTACGCCAGCACCCGCGACCCCCAGGTCCGAGAGCGGTTGGTGCAGGAGTTCGCCGATCTTGTCCGCTCGCTCGCCCGCCGCTTCGCCAACCGGGGAGAGCCGCTGGAGGACCTCGAGCAGGTCGGCTTCCTCGGGCTGATCGCGGCGATCGAGCGCTTCGACCCGGCCCGGGGGCTGGAGTTCACGACCTTCGCGACCCCGACCATCCTCGGCGAGATCAAGCGCCACTTCCGAGACAAGAGCTGGGCGGTGCGGGTCCCCCGCCGGCTGCAGGAGACCTATGCCAGGGTGATGCGGGCCCAGGAGCGCCTCGGCCAGCGCCTGGGCCGGGCGCCCGCGGTGGTGGAGATCGCCCAGGAGCTCGACCTCGAACCCGAGGAGGTGCTCGAGGCGATGGAGGTCGGGCCAGCCCAGCGTGCCATCTCCCTGGAGGCGCCCGGGGGCGGCCAGGCGGACGCCCTCGATCTCGGCGAACGCATCGGGCAGGAGGACCACAACCTGGCCCGGGTCGAGCTCCAGGACGCGCTCGCCGGGGCCCTGCGGCACCTCACCCCCCGGGAGCGAGAGATCATGATCCTGCGCTTCGTCGACCAGCTGCCCCAGACCGAGGTGGCCCGCCGGCTCGGCATCTCCCAAATGCACGTGAGCCGGCTCCAACGGGCCGCGCTCGCCCAGCTCAAGCGGGAGCTCCCGGCCGAGGCGCCCGTACCGATGCCTTCGTGAGCCGCCCGGTCGCGGATGGCGCCGAGGGGGGTGCCGACGGGCGGCTGGTAGAATCCGGCCACCCACCCTCCCCTGGTGAGCCGGTGCGTCATCCCAACATCCGCGAACGCTTCTTCGACTTCTTCCTCGCCCGCGGGCACCAGCGGATCCCGAGCGCCTCGCTCGTCCCCGAGCACGACCCGAGCCTGCTGCTCGTGAGCGCCGGGATGGTCCCGCTCAAGCCGTACTTCCTCGGCCTGCAGGAGCCGCCGGCGCGTCGGCTCACGTCCTGCCAGAAGTCATTCCGCACCGTCGACATCGCGCTCGTGGGCACCACCCCGCGCCATGACACCTTCTTCGAGATGCTGGGCAACTTCAGCTTCGGCGACTACTTCAAGCGCGAGGCGATCGGGTATGCCCGGACCTTCCTCGTGGACGAGCTCCAGATGGAGCCCGACCGGCTCTGGTTCAGCGTCCATCCCGACGACGACGAGGCCCGGGCGGCCTGGACGTCGGTGGGCGGCGCCCCCCCGTCCCGGGTCGTCTCCCTGCCGGACAACTGGTGGCAGGCGGGTGACACGGGGCCCTGCGGAACCGACAGCGAGGTCTACTACGACCTGGGCCCGGCGGCCGCCAGCGGGCCCGACGACCGCCCGGGCCACGGCGATCGCTACCTCGAGGTGTGGAACCTGGTCTTCATGCAGTACGACCGCGGGCCGGGCGGAACCCTGACCCCGCTCCCGCGCACCGGCGTCGACACCGGGATGGGCCTGGAGCGGCTGGCGATGGTGCTCCAGGGGGTCGACTCCATCTTCGCCACCGACCTGTTCCGCCCGCTCGTCGAGCACTTCGCCGGCCGGAGCCGCGGGCCCGGGGCGACCGTCGCGGGCCAGCGCCACCTGCGGGTGCTGGCCGACCACACCCGGGCCGCCACGATGCTCCTCGCCGACGGGGTCCTCCCCGGCAACGAGGGTCGAGGCTACGTCCTGCGGCGGGTCCTCCGCCGGGCGATCATCCACGCCCGCGGGCTCGGTCTCGAGGGCGGGCTCGCGCCGGCAGTCGAGGTGGTGGCGGACGGCCTCGGCGAGGTGTACCCGGAGCTGGTCACGGCCCGGGTCGCGATCGCCGCCCAGGTGGCCGCCGAGGAGGCCCGATTCGGCGAGACCCTCCACCGCGGGCTCGAGCAGTTCGAGGCGGCGGCCGACCGGGCGACGAGCGGGGTGCTGAGCGGGGCCGACGCGTTCCGCCTCCACGACACCTTCGGCTTTCCCCTCGAGCTCACCGTCGACCTCGCCGCCGAGCGTGGGCTGCAGGTGGACGACGCGGGGGCGACCGCGGCCCTGGACGCCCAGCGGTCACGGGCCCGCGCGGCCCGGGGGGGGACCGCCGGCGAGGACGCCTGGGCTGTGGGCGCCGCCCAGGCCGGAGCGGCCCTCCCGGCCACCGACTTCGTCGGCTACGAGCGGCTGGAGACCGAGGCGACCGTCCTCGCGACCCGTCCCGGCCCCGAGGGGACCCTCGAGGTCGTCCTCGACCGCAGCCCGTTCTACGCCGAGGGCGGGGGACAGGTTGGGGACCGGGGGTGGCTGCGCTGGGCGACGGGGTCGGCGCCGGTGGTGGACACCCGTCCGGTCGGCGCGGGCCGGGTCCACCGCTGCCGCGCCGGCGGCGCCGACCTGCCCTGGGGCCTGGTCGTCACCGCCACGGTCGATGGGGAGCGGCGGGCGGCGGCGGCGCGGCACCACTCCGCGACCCACCTCGTGAACGCGGCCCTGCGCGCGGTCCTGGGGCCGGGGGTGGTCCAGCGCGGCTCGTTCGTCGGCCCCGACCACGCGACCTTCGACTTCAGCAGCCCCCGGGCCCCCACCCCGGACGAGCTCGATCAGGTCATGGATCAGGTCATGGTCGGCGTGCGCCAGGACCTCGAGCGTCAGGTCGAGTGGCTGAGCGCCGAGGCGGCGAGGGCGACGGGGGCGATCGCCCTGCCAGACGAGGGGTACGGGGATCGGGTGCGGGTCGTCAGCTTCGGCGACCGGTCGCGCGAGCTCTGCGGCGGGACCCATGTCACCAGGACCGGCGAGATCGGCGCGGTGCTCCTCACCGGGGAGCGCAGCATCGGCAGCGGGCTCCGCCGCCTCGAGTTCGTCGCCGGCGCCGCCGCCGATCGTCGTTGGCGGTCGACGTACGACGCCCTCCGGCGGACCGCGGCCGGCCTCGGGGTGCCCCCCGCCGCTGTGCCCGAGCGGGTCGCCCAGCTCCGCCAGGAGCTCCAGCGCGTGGAGCAGGCCCTCCGGGCGGCCCGACGGACGGTTCCGGCCGACGCCGAGGGGGGCGTCCGCGACGAGCGGGTCGGCCCGCACCGCCTCGTCGTCAGCGATCGGGCCGGCGAGGAGGATGTCCGCGAGCTGCGGGCCACCGCCGATCGGCTGCTCGCGGGCCGGGATCGGGCGGTTGCCCTGGTGCTGGCCGGCCGCCGCCTGGTCCTCAAGGTGGACGCCCCGCTCGTCGCCGAGGGGCTTCGGGGCGGGGCCCTCGCCCGGGCGGCGTGCGAGGCCGCCGGCGGTCGAGGCGGCGGCAGCGACCAGTTGGGCTCGGGCGAGGTCAGCGTGGACCGCCACGCCCAGGCGATCCGAGCGCTCCGCGCCGCCCTCGCCGCCGATGGCCGGGCGTTGCCGGAGGCGGCGCCATGAGCCCGCGTCTGCCGGGGCTCGGGGGCCGCACGCGGACCCGGGGGCACTGGACCGCTCTCGACATCGGCAGCAGCGAGGTTAGGGCCCTGGTCGTCAAGCGCGAGGAGGAGCGTGCCGTCGTCCTCGGTGTCGGGCGGGCGCCGGCCGACGCCCCGCTGCCCCCCGGCGGGGCGGCCCCCGAGCTGGCGGAGGTCGTGGCCGCCTGCGACCGAGCGGTGGAGGCGGCCAAGGACATGGCCGGCGTGGTTCCGACCCGGGCTGTGATTGGGATCGCGGGCGCCCAGGTCCGCGGATTCACGACCACGGTGGCCCGGGCGCGCCGGCGGCCCGACGATCGGGTGAGCGCCCGCGAACTGGACGACCACGTCGAGGGGGTGCAGCACCGGGCGCTGGCCGAGGCCCGGGCCGCCTTCGCCGACGAGTCGGGCGCCGCCCCCCAGCAGGTGCGCCTCGTCCACTCGACGATCACGGCCCTTAGGATCGACGACGCCCTGGTCGCCGACCCCCTGCGCTACCAGGGCGACCGCCTGGAGGTGACCGTTTTCAACACCTTCGCCCTGGCGAGCCAGGTGGCCGCGATCGAGCGGATCGCCGAGGAGCTCGACCTCGAGCTCGCGGCAACGGTCGCCGAGCCGTACGCGGTGGCGCGGGCCGCCACCACCCCGGCCAGCCTCGAGCGGGGCGCCGTCTTCGTCGACATCGGCGCCGCGACCACCAAGGTGGCGCTGGTCCGGGGCGGGCTCCTCGAGGCCACCCGGGTCTTCGGCCTGGGAGGCCGGGCGTTCACCCGCAAGCTGGCCGCGGAGCTGGGGAGCACCCCGCAGGCGGCCGAGCTCCTCAAGCTTCGCCACAGTCGGGGTGCGCTGGAGGGGGAAGAGCGGACCCTGGTGCACGGCTTGTGCGCGGAGACGGCTGAGGTCCTGGCCCAGGGGGTGGCGCTCACGCTGCACGACCTGGCCCAGGGCCGCACCCTGCCCGACACCGTTCGCCTCTGCGGCGGGGGGGCGCTGGTCCCCGAGGTCGCCGAGCAGCTCACCATCCTGCGCTGGACCGAGTACCTCCCGTTCCTCCAGGCCCCGACCTTCACCGTCCTCGAGCCGGCCGAGCTGCCCGGGGTCCGGGACACGACCGGGGCGCTCGGCTCCACCGCCGACGTCACGGCGATGGGGCTCGCCTACCATGCGGTGGTGCAGGAGGAGCCGGAGGGCGATCTCCTGGGAGGCGTGCTCCGTCGGGTGCAGGAGGCGATCGGAACGTGAGACGCCGTAACCCGAGGGGGCGCCCAGGGGTTCATCCGTGACGAGCGTGCCCACCTATCTCTACGTCGAGCCCGGGGACGAGATCACCGATCTGGTCGATCGGCTGCGCCGCGCCGGCGACGCCACCGACCTCGTCTTCGTGGTGCCGGAGGGGTCGCGGGTGCTCCGCACCCCCCTCGACCTCCAGCTCCTCCAGCAGTACGCGCGCGGCTTCGGCAAGACGGCGACGATCGTGGCGGGCGACCCTCGGGTCCAACGGCTCGCGGTCCGGGCGGGGTTCGCCGCCTACGGCTCCCTGCCCGGGCTCGGACAGGCGGCCGGGCCCGGCCCGGCGACGGCCGCAGCGGTCGCCGCCCCCCCGGCCGCGCCCCCGGGTTCCCCGGCGGCCGCGCCCGTGTCCCCCCCGCCCGAGCGCCCTGCCCCGGCTCGGCGCCGCGACGACGCCGAGGCCGCCGGGGACGGCTGGGGCGAGGCGGCCCCCCGCCGCGGCGGATCCGCCGTCCCCCCGCGTCGAGGCCGCCGCCTCCGGTCGGTCGCCATCGGTGGGGGAGCCCTGGTCCTGCTGGTCGGGATCCTCGCGGTCCTGTTCCTGCTGCCCACCGCGACCGTGGTGGTCGTGGTCCGCGCCACCCAGGTCCATGACGCCGTCACGCTCCAGGGCACCACCAGCCCCGGGCAGGCGACCGTGCTCGATTCGGTTGCCACCCAGACCCTCCAGTCCCCCGCGGAGCAGGCGCAGTACCAGGCAACGCCGACCGGCACCCGTCAGCTGCCCGGCGTCTCGGCCACCGGGCGGGAGACCCTCGCCAGCGATGAGCCGGTGCCGCTGCAGATCGTCCTCCAGCCCGGGACCCGCTTCTCGACCGGCGGAGCGACGCCGGTGGTCTTCACTGTCCCCAGCGCCCAGACCGTCGTCATCCCCGCCTGCACCGGCGCCTGCGGGGTGGGGCAGTACGGCCCCCCGAGCCAACCCTTCCCGATCACGGCGCAGTCGCCCGGCGTCCAGGGGAACGTGGCGGCCGGCGCGATCACCGACTGGGTCGATGACCCGTGCCTTGCGACCCCGGCACCGGCCCAGTGCTCGATCTTCTCCCCGCCGCTCTCCGGCTCCTCGTTCGCCGCCTCGAATCCCCAGGCGGCCGGCGGCGGGGCCGACCCGAGGAGCGAGCGGTTCTTCACCGCCCACGACCTCACGGTGATCCGGGTCACGGATCACCACCTCACCCTCCAGCTCGAGGCCCGGGTGCGGGCTGCGCTCGCGGCGGCGGCCGGCTCCACGCTCCAGATGGCGAACGGGCCGAACGGGGAGGGGGTCTCGATCACGGTCACCCAGCCGACCTACCCGCTTCCCGGGTCGGTCGGCACGCCGCAGATCCTCACCGTCTCCGCCAGTGGCGCCGCCACCGCCTACAGCCCCCAGGCGGCCCGCCGGGCGGCGCTCCGCGACCTCTACAGCAAGATCCCCGCCGACGGCCAACTCCTCGGGCAGCCGCAGGTCTCGCCGCCGACCGTGGTCCAGGCCGCCCCCGGGGGCGAGCTCACCCTGGCGGTCACGGTCACGGGCGCGTGGGCACCTCGGCTGGACCTGGCCCCGTACGCGGGCGACCTGGTTCTCAAGAGCCCATCGGCCGCGCGCGCGTTCCTGCTCGCCCAGGTCCCCTCGGCGGCGGCTGTCCGCATCCGCCAGAGCCCGCTCGGGCTGCCCTGGCTGCCGCTCCTGCGCTCGCGCATCCACGTGAGCCGGCTCGCCCGGGCTCCCGGCGGCGGAGGCCCGGCCTGAGCGCACCGGCCGCCCGGCGCCGTCCGGGCCGCGTGCTGGCGATCGACCCGGGGCGGGTTCGCCTGGGCCTTGCCGTCTCCGACCCGCTCGGGGCGACCGCCCAGCCCCACGCCACCCTCGCGAGCCGGGGGCTGGAGGCGGACGCCCGAGCGATCGCCGAGCTGGTCCGGGCCCTCGGGGTCGGCCGGATCGTGTGCGGGCTCCCCATCGGCCTCGACGGCCGCGAGGGGGCGGCGGCGGCCGCCGCGCGCCGGATCGCGGAGGCGGTGGCGGCCGCGACGGGGCTGCCGGTCGAGCTCGCCGACGAGCGCCTGACGTCGGTCGCGGCCGAGCGCACCCTCCTCGCCCTGGGGGCCGGGCGGCGGACCCGGCGGGCCGCCGCCGACCGGGTGGCGGCGACCATCCTCCTCCAGGGGGTCCTGGACGGCGCCGCCCCCCGCGGGATCGTCGGCGCGGAGCCCCGGTGACCTGATGCGACGCCGCACCGTCGCGCTGAGTGCCGCGGCCGTCGTCGCCGCCGCGTTGGCGGGGGCGGGCGCTGTGGTGCGCGCCGACCTCGAGCCCGTCCAGTCGACCCACCGCGACCGGGTGGTCCTCGAGGTCCGGGCCGGGGAGACGCTGGGCGCGGTCGTCGACGCCCTCGGTCGGGCCCACCTGGTCCGCAGCGGGCTCGTCTTCAGCTGGTACGCGAGCTGGCGGGGGCTGGGCGGGCGCCTCCATCCCGGCCGGTTCGTCCTCGACCGCGGGATGGGGGCATCCGAGCTCGTCGCCGTCCTGGAGGGGCCGCCGCAGCCGGCGCCGCTGACGGTGACGATCCCCGATGGGCTCACGACCCGGATGGTGGCGCGGCGGCTGCAGGCTGAAGGGCTCTTCTCGGCCCGGGCCTACCTCGCCGCGGCCGCCGCCACCGACTACCCGGGCGTGACACCGCTGCCCGGGACCCCCCCGGGCGCCAGCTGGTCGGGGCTGCTCCTCGGGGACACCTTCCAGCTCCTGCACGGGGCCACCGCCCGCCAGTTGGTTGCCAGCCAGCTCCAGGACTTCGACCGCCGGCTGCGCGCCGCCGTCCTCGCCGGGGCGGGGGCCGTCCACCTCACACCCTTCGGGGTCGTGGTCCTGGCCTCGATCGTGGGGGCGGAGGTGCCGTCGCCGACCGAACGCCGCCGGGTGGCGGGGGTCTTCCTCAACCGGCTCCGGCTGGGGATGCCGCTGCAGAGCGATGTGACGGTCCTCTACGCCCTGGGCCGGGCCGGGGAGCCGCCCGCCCGGCCCCTGCAAACCAGGTTCCCCTCGCCGTACAACACGTACATGCACCGGGGCCTGCCGCCGGGGCCGATCGCCAATCCGGGCGTGACCGCAGTCGAGGCGGTCCTCCACCCGATCGCGTCCCCGGACCTGTTCTTCATCGCCCTGCCCGACGGACGGGTGCTCTACGCCCGGACGGCACAGACCCACGCCCGGCAGGCGGCGGCGGCGGGGCTCGGGTGAGCGGAGCCTGGGTCGTCCTGTGGGCGGCGCTGGGCGCGGTCCTGGGCTTCGGCGTGGGCCGGGCCTGCCTCGTCCTCGAGCGCTCGGAGCGGGTCGGCGACGACGCTGAGCCGGGTGAGCGGATGGGGCCGAGCTGGATCGAGGGGCTGCTTCTGCCCCTGCTCGGCGCGTTCGGGTTCGCCGCGTTCGCCCAGGCCCAGGGGGTCACCTGGCGGCTGCTCGTGCACAGCCTCTGGCTCCTGATCCTGCTCCTCGTCCTGGGCTTCGATCTCAAGCACCGGCTCATCCTCGACGTCGTGACCTTCCCGACCCTGATCCTGGCCTTGGTCCTTGCCCACTGGTCGCCCGGGCTCTCGCTCACCAGCGCGGTCGCGGGCGCGCTGTTCGGCGGGCTCGTGCTGCTCCCGCTGGCGGTGGCCAGCGACTGGCTCCAGCGCGGCACCGGGTTCGGCTGGGGGGACGTGAAGCTCGGCATGGTGATCGGAGCGATCACCGGGATGAGCTTCAACCTCAACGGCCTCCACACCCTGTGGGCCCTGATCGCCGGGGCGCTCGTCGGGGGGGTGGTGAGCGTGCTCCTGCTGGCGACCCGCCGGCTCACCCTGAAGGACACCATCCCCTACGGCCCCTTCCTGGTCGCCGGGGCGGGGCTCGTCCTCTACTTCCTCTGAGGTGCCCCGCCCCCCCCGGCTGGATCCCGGCGCCCTGCGGTGTCGGCTGGCGGGCGCTCGGCACGGCCAGCGGGCTCTGGGGCGGCGCGGCGCGGGGCTGGCCCTCGTCGCCATCGGGCTGGTGGCCTGCGGGCCGGCGGTCGGGCGCCCGGCCCCGGTGGCGTCCCCCCGCCGCTCAGCCGCCCCGGCGGGCGTCGCCAGCCGCCTCGGGCAGGCAACCGCCACCGCCAGCCGCTTCCTCGAGCTGGCGGAGCAGGGGGCGTACGGCCGGCAGTGGGCGCTGCTCGCCCCGCTCGCCCGAGCGCAGTGGCCGTCCGCGGCCGGGCGGGCGCGGATGCTGCGAACGAAGTTCCAGGGGGCGGCGCGGATCGTGGGCTTCACCCTTGGCGGCCCGCGGCCCGGCGCGCGCTGGGTCAGTCGGGAGAACCCCGCCCAGGTGGCGGGGGGGGGCGTCGGGATTGCGGTCCGCGTTCGCTTCCTGGATCCGGCGGCGCTCCGGCCCGTCGGGGTCGCCGCGGACTTCCGGTCCCTGGAGCTGATCGTGACGCCAGCGACGGCCCGCGGCCCGGCACGCGTGCTCGGCGAGGGCCCCCTCGCCCTCGACGCCCCCGTGGTCACGCCCACGGTGGTTGCGCTGCGCACCGCGGCGGTTCCGATCCTCATGTATCACCTGGTCGGGCCGCTGCCGATCCGCAGCCAGTGGACGGCGAAGTACGACGGTGCCTACGGCTACGCGATCGAGTACGGCCTCACCGTGCCGACCGCCCAGTTCGCGGCCGAGATGGGGGCACTGGTCGCGGCCCACGACACGGCCATCTCTCTCACCCACCTGCTCGACGGCCTCCTCTATGGCCTGCGCCTCCCGCCCCGTCCCGTGGTCATCACCTTCGACGACGGCTTCCAGGACGAGTTCCAGTACGCGGTGCCGATTCTCCTGCGGGATCACCTCACCGCCGTCTTCCTCCCCTGCAGCGGCTTCATCGGGGCCGTCAACGGCCCCCAGCGCTACATGTCCGCCCATGACCTCGTCCAGCTGGTCGCCGACGGCTTCAGCGTCGAGGACCACACCATCTATGACAGCGTCAAGCTCTGGGGGGTGGGCCCCCAGCTCATGGACCAGCTGGCGGGCTCGAGCGCGGCGCGGCTGGAGCGCATCACCGGCCAGCCGATCCAGTTCATCTCCTACAGCGGGCTGTGGCCGTTCGCCTCATCGACCGAGGTCCAGCCGCCGGAGGCCGAGCTGTTCAGCGAGCTCGCCCGACTCGGGTACGTGGGTGGGCTGGAGGACAACCAGCTCAACGGGAGCCCCTGGTTCGAATCGAGCCGGCAGCCCTTCCTCCTCCCACGGCTGCGCTGCTATCCCGGTGAGTCGCCGGCCGCCTTCGCCACGATCGTCGAACAAGGCTGATCTGGGGCCCGGGCGCAGGACCGAGCAGCCGGGCCGAGCCCCGATGGCCGGGCGAAGTCGCCCATAGAATCCTAGGAATGCTGCGTCTGCTCACGGCCGGCGAGTCGCACGGTCCCCAGCTCACCGTCGTCGTCGACGGGCTGCCCGCCGGCCTGGCGCTGTCCGCCCGCGTGATCGACCGCGACCTCGTCCGCCGCCAGGGCGGGTATGGGCGCGGCGGCCGGCAGCAGATCGAACGGGACCGGGTCGCGATCGTCAGCGGCGTGCGCGGCGGCCGCACCCTGGGCTCGCCGGTGACCCTGGTCGTGGCCAACCGCGACTGGGAGAACTGGCGCCGGCCGATGCAGGTCGAGGCGGCTGGGTTTCGCCCCAAGCCGGTCCGGCGGGTCCGGCCTGGCCACGCCGACCTCGCCGGCGCCCTGAAGTACGACTTCGACGATGCCCGCAATGTCCTGGAGCGGGCCAGCGCCCGCGAAACCGCGGCCCGGGTCGCCGCCGGCGGGCTGGCCAAGCGCTACCTGGAGCAGGCCGCCGGGATCCGCGTCCACAGCTACGTCCTTGGGATCGGCGACGTGGTCGCCTCCGTGCCGGCCGCGATCGAGCGCGGGGCGGTCGAGCGCTCCCCGGTCCGCTGCCCCGACCCCAGGGCCGCCGCGGCGATGGTGGCGGCGATCGATAGCGCCCGGGCCGACGGCGACACGCTGGGCGGCACCTTCCGGGTGGAGGCGACCGGGGTGCCGCCGGGGCTCGGCTCCTACCGCCAGTGGGACACCCGGCTGGACGGCCGGCTGGCCCAGGCGCTCTGCAGCATCCAGGCGGTCAAGGCGGTCGAGATCGGCGACGGGATCGCCGCCGCCACGCTGCCCGGCTCGCGGGTCCACGACGAGCCCTGGTACGACGCCGAGCAGCACCGCTTCGGCCACCGCACGAACCGCGCCGGTGGGGTCACGGGCGGGATCACCAACGGCGAGACGGTGTGGGCCACCGCCTTCGTCAAGCCGATCAGCACGCTTCTGCGCCCGCTGCGCTCGGTTGACCTGGCGACCAAGGCCGAGGTCAACGCCCACTACGAGCGCAGTGACATCTGCGTCGTGCCGGCGGCGGGGGTCGTGGGCGAGGCGATGGTGGCCTGGGTCCTGGCGGAGGCGCTCTGCGAGAAGTTCGGCGGCGACTCCCTGCGGGAGCTCCGCCGCCACGTCGCCGGGTACCGGGCCCGGCTGCGGCGGCGGTGACGGGCGCGACCGTGGACGTGGACCGGCTGTTCCTCTGCGGGCTGCCGGGGAGCGGGAAGTCCACCGTGGCCCCGCTGCTGGCGGCCCGGCTGGGCTGGACCGTCGTCGACCTCGACCTGGTGATCGTGGCGGCCGAGGGACGCACGGTCGAGGCGATCTTCCGCGAGGACGGGGCGCCGGGGTTCCGGGCCCGGGAACGGTGGGCGCTCGCTCGGGCGGCGCGGCAGACGCAGGTGGTGATCAGCCTGGGCGGGGGCACCCTCGAGGACCCGGGCAATCGTGCGCGGGTGCGGCGGGCCGGCCCGGCCCTCTGGCTGGACGCCGCCGACGCGGTGCTCGCCGAGCGCTGCCAGCGCCAGCCCGGGCTGCGGCCGCTGCTCGCGGGTGGGACCGCAGCGCAGCTGGCCGAGCTGCGGCGGCGCCGGGAGGCGGGGCTGCGGGCGGTCGGACCGCGGGTGGAGACCGCTGGGATCGACCCGGAGGCGGTGGCGGCTCGGTGCCTGGAGCTGGCGGCGGCGCTCGAGCGCACCGCGGGCCGGCGAGCGGACGAGCGGTGAGGCCCATCGAGGTCGACCTCGGCCCCCGCTCGTACCCGATCCTGGTCGGAACGGGCGCCCTGGCCCAGGTAGGGACGGTGGTGGCCGCCGGCCAGGGCTCGGGGGCCGGCGGCCGGGCCGCCCTGGTCGCCGACGGGGGCCTGCCGGCCGCGGTCGTCGACCAGGTCGCCGCCGGCCTGGAGGCGGCGGGGCTGGGCCTGGTCCGCTGCACCCTTCGGGGGGAGGAGGCGAAACGGCTGCGGACGGTCGAACGCCTCTGCGCCGCCTTCCGCGCCCAGGGCCTCGGGCGCGACGGGGTCGTGGTCGCCCTCGGGGGCGGGGTGGTGGGTGACGTCGCCGGCTTCGCCGCCGCCGTGTACCTCCGAGGGATCGCGCTGGTCCACTGCCCGACCACCCTCCTGGCGATGGTGGACAGCGCGATCGGGGGGAAGACCGGGGTCAACCTCGCCGCGGCCAAGAACCAGATCGGCGCCGTCCACCAACCGCGGGCGGTCGTCTGCGACCCCCTGGTGCTGGCGACCCTGCCCCGGCGCGAGCACCGCGCCGCCTTCGGCGAGATCGTGAAGTACGGTATGGTGAGCGATCCCGGTCTCCTCAACCTGCTGGCGTCGTGGCCGGCACCCGGCGGCGCGGAGCCCGACCGGCTGGCCGCGGTCATCGCCCGCTGCGCCGCCAGCAAGGCCGAGGTGGTGTCGGGCGACGAGCACGACCACGGGAGACGCGCGATCCTCAACTACGGGCACACGATCGGCCACGCCCTCGAGGCCACGCTCGGCTACGGGCGGCTCCGCCATGGTGAGGCGGTGGCGATCGGGATGCGGGTCGCCGGCCGCCTGTCGGTCGAGCTCCTGGGGTGCCCGGCTGCGGCCGTCGCCGAGCAGGACCGGTTGCTCGCGGCCTTCGGGCTCGGGCGCCTGCCGCGGGGCCTCGCCGCCGACCCGCCGGCCGTCGTCGCCGCCACCCGCCACGACAAGAAGGCGCTGGGGGGCGAGGTCGGCTGGGTCCTGCTCGAGGCCAAGGGGCGGCCGTCGACCGGCAACCGGGTGCCGGAGTCCAGGGTGCGCGCGCACCTCGACGCGGTGCTCGGGGCATGAGCGCAACCGGGTCGCCGCCGCCGGTCGTCCTCTGCCTGAACGGGCCCAACCTCGGCCAGCTGGGCCGACGGGAGCCGGCCCTCTACGGAACCGAGACCCTCGCCGCCATCCTCGACCGGCTCGAACAGCGGGCCTCGGCGAGGGGGGTGGGACTGGTCCGGTGCACGAGCAACCACGAGGGGGAGCTGATCGACGCGCTCGAGCGCGCCCCGTCCGCGATCGGGGCCATCTGCAACCCGGGCGGGCTCTCCCACACGAGCCTGGCCCTGCGCGACGCGTACAGCGCGTTCGGACGACCGGTGGTCGAGGTCCATCTCAGCAACGTCCACGCCCGCGAGCCGTTCCGCCACCGGCTCCTCACCGCGGGCGCCGCCCGCGGGGTGGTGTCCGGGCTGGGCGCGTACGGCTACGAGCTGGCCCTCGACGCGGTCCTCACCCTGTGGGGCAAGGAGGCGACGCCAGCATGATCGACGCGGGGGACCTGCGGCCGGGAAACACCATCGAGCGCGGCCGCCAGCTCATCGAGGTGCTGTCGTTCGAGCACATCAAGCTCGGACGCGGCACCGCGGTCGTGCGGGCCCGGCTGCGCAACCTCGACACCGGGGCGGTGACGGAGGAGACGTTCCGCCCCGAGGAGCGCTTCCCCCGGGCTCGCATCGAGCGCACGGCGGTGCAGCTCCTCTACGAGGACGGCGACCATCAAGTCGTGATGGACACGACCACCTTCGACCAGTTCCCCCTCACCAAGCGGCAGATGGGCGACGCCCAGCGCTACCTGCGGGAGGGCGAGCAGCTCACCCTCCTGCGCCACGACGACCGCATCCTCGGGGTCGAGCTCCCGATCACGGTGGAGCTGACCGTCACCGCCACCGACCCGGGGTTCAAGGGTGACACCGCCACCGGCACGACCAAGCCGGCGACCCTGGAGACCGGGATCACCGTCGACGTCCCGCTGTTCATCAACGTCGGCGATCGTCTGCGGATCGACACCCGCTCGGGCCGGTACATCGAGCGGGCGTCGTGAGCCAGTGGCCCGCCACCCGAGCCGGCAGCGTGCGGGTCGCCAGCGAGGTGGTCGGGTCGATCGCCGCCCTGGCCGCCCTCGACGTGGAGGGGGTGGCGGCGATGTGCGCCCCCCAGGGGCCCCGGGTGGGACGCCTCCTGCGCCGTCAGCACGGTCATCTCGGGGTCCGGGTCACGACGCTCGACCACTCGAGCCTGCGCCTCGACCTTCACCTCGCCATCGTCCCCACGGTCCGCCTCCCGGAGCTCGTCGAGCGCGTCCAGGCGGCGGTCGCCGACAGCGTCAACCGGATGCTGGGGCTGCGGGTCGCGGCCGTCGACGTCCACGTCGCCGATGTCCAGCTCCCCTGAGCCGGGTGAACCCGCGCCGGCAGGGTCGCGAGCTCGCGCTCCGCGTCCTGTTCGCCGCCCCCGGGGGGCAGGATCCCGATCGACAGCTGGCGTATGGGGCGGCGGAGATGGGGGTGGGGACGCGCGGTGAGCGGTTCGCCGCCCTTCTGGTGGCGGGGGTGCGCCGCGAGCAGCCCGCCATCGACCGCCGCCTCGCGGCCGCCAGCCGCAACTGGACGCTCGACCAGATGGGCGAGGTGGAGCGGACGATCCTGCGGCTCGCGGCCTACGAGATGGGCCCTGGGGGCACGCCGGTGAGGGTCGCGATCAACGAGGCGGTCGAGCTGGCCAAGGCGTATGCGGGACCCGAGGCGGCCCAGTTCGTCAACGGCGTGCTGGGCCGGCTGGCGGCGGAGCCCGCCGGAGAGCCGGATGCAGATCCTCCAGGTCGGTGAGCTCAGCGCGCGGGTGCGCGCCGCGCTCGAGGAGGACCCGGGGCTCCAGGACGTGTATGTCGAGGCCGAGATCGGCGACTGCACCCGCTCGCCGGCCGGTCACTGGTACCTGTCGCTGCGGGACGCCCGCCCCGGGCAGCAGGACCGGGCGTCGGTCCAGGCCGTCCTGTTCCGGGGCCCCGCCACGCGGCTGGGCTTCGACCCCCAGCGTGGGCAGCGGGTCATCGCCCACGGCGCGATCGGCCTCTACGCGGTCCGCGGCCAGCTCCAGCTCGTCCTGGACCGCCTCGAGCCCACCGGCGTCGGCGCGCTCGCGCTCGCCTTCGCCCAGCTGGTCGCCCGCCTCGAGTCCGAGGGCCTGATCGCCGAGGCCCGCCGCCGGCCCCTGCCCTTCCTGCCCCGCCGGCTCGCGGTCGTCACCTCGCCGACCGGCGCGGCGGTCCGCGACGTCCTCCACGTCCTCCACCGGCGCTGCCCCATCACCGAGGTCCTCATCGTGCCCACCCTGGTCCAGGGGGAGCTCGCCCCGGCCCAGATCGTCCGCGCCCTGGAGCTGGCGGTGCAGCCCGGAGTGGAGGTCGTCCTCCTCGTCCGGGGCGGGGGCTCGCTGGAGGACCTGCAGGCCTTCAACAGTGAGCCGGTCGCGCGAGCGGTCGCCCGGGTCCCGGTCCCGGTCATCGTCGGGGTCGGCCACGAGACCGACACGACCGTGGCCGACCTCGGGGCCGATCGGCGGGCGCCGACCCCGTCGGTGGCCGCCCAGCTCGCCGTCCCCGAGCTCGGGCGCCTTCGCGAGGAGGTGGGCGTGCGCCGCATCCGCTGGGAGCGCTCGGCGCTGGCGCTGGTGGGCCGCCGTCGCCTGGCCCTCCAGGGCCGGGCCCGCCGGCTGTGGCGCCTGAGCCCCTCCCGCCGGCTCGCCGGGCAGCGCCAGGATCTGGACGCGGCGGCGGCCCGGCTGCACCGGGTGGTCGCCCGAGCCCAGGCCGCCCGGCGCCAGCGGCTGGGGGTGG
>DAHUZI010000003.1 GCA_027306595.1 Candidatus Dormiibacterota bacterium
GTGCCCTCGATCTCGAGGTCGAGCTCCTCACCTGAGCGCCTCCGTGCCGATCACGGCGTGGGACGTGCCGACGCTGACGTTGGTGAATGCCCACGGCGACTGTCCGCCCGCCGATCGCTGTCACTGAGCGTCGCGGCGGGGGAGGCCGCGAGCGCGGCGCGCCGGCCGGTGCCCGCGCTGCCGCCCCCGCTGGTTGGGCCGGCGGCGGGGCTGAGCAGTGCGCGACCTGTGCTGTTCGCGTCTCCGACGCACCCTGAGCGACGCGGGGATGGGCTCGGGGACGGACCCGGTGTCGCCCGCACTCGCACCCTCGCCCCATGACGACGAGGACGACTCCCTCCATACACCACGATCGTGGACGCTAACATGGCCTGCCCAGGTTGATAGAGAGATGATTGGCGCCGATGATTCTGGCTCGGCGTGCGTGATCGGACTGCCCGCGAGCGGTTGGCCCGCAAACCCAGCCAGCGTGTCCTCTGCCCGGCCGTGGTGCACGTCGTCGGCGTCGAAGTGGGCGATCAGGACCCTGGCGTCGAGGACGATCAGGTCGGCCACTCGCGCCGCAGCGTCGGCCGATGGCGGACCCCGTGGACGTCGGCGAGAGGATCCCGCCAATTGAGGTTCGGATAGCGGGCGAAGTCCCGGCCGGCGCTGAGGAGCTGGAGGCCCCACTCCACCGCCAGGGCGGCCAGGTGCGCATCGGGCACGTGATTCCCCGTCGCGGATCCGGCGAGCAGCATGTCGGCGAGGATCTCCCGGTGGCGCTCCGTCGGGACGGGGATCCACACGTTGGGACGATCGAGCCAGCTCGCCACGATCGACCAGGCCTGGGGAATGCCGAGCGGGCGCTCAAGCGCGCGTGGGTGCGTCAAGATGCGGCTGAAGGCGAGGATCGAAGGCCAGGGGATGCCGACCAATGGCACCTCGATGAGTAGCCGTCCCCACCAGTCCCGTGCTTGCGAATGGCGCGGGAACTGGCGGCGGTGCGCCCAGAGGCTCAGGTTGGCATCGACCACCGGCGCGCTATGCGCTCAGCCGGCCTCAAGCCTCTCCAGGGCCTCCCCGACGTCCGTCACGTCGACGAGGGGCAGGCCGGTGTCCACCTCCGGCGGCAGATAGGGCGACAGCCGTGGCCGCTGCTGCCGCGCGACAAATCCCGCACGAAGCACATCGTTCGCCACCCGCGACACCGACCGCGCGGCGCCCCGGGCTTGGTCGGCGAGCTGACGGGCCACGTCCTCATCCAGATTCAGCGTCGTGCGCATCACGATTCATCATACCATCATAATGCTGTTCAACCCACCGGGCGCCAGCAGCCGCCGTCAGCAGCCCGATGGCAGGACGGGCTACCGTGGCGCCGGTCGGCTGCCGCCAGGAGGAGGCGCGGGCACGGATGCGGGGCACGGCCATGCTCCGGCGGCACCCGTCGCCGGACCACCTGGCGATGCTGGGGTCCCGCCCGTGGGGGCCATCGCCGTGAAGGCCGGCCCAGCCCGGCGCCGGGCTGGGCCGGATGCCTTGACGGGGGAACGATCGGGCCAGGCGGCGACGCTGCCTAGAGCTTATCCCAATAGTCTCGATTCGTGGTGGGCTGCGGGGCTGTAGAGGGCTCCCTGCCCCAGCAGTCCTGCCATGCGTACTCGGCCCTGGGAAGTCGACGACGCGTTCTGAGAGCGGGTCCGGCCGCTCATTCCCCCGGTCCCGCCGGGCAAGGGCCGGGGTCGACCGCGGGTTGATGACCGCCGGATCTTCGGCGCCATCGTGTTCGTGCTCCGCACCGGGGCCCAGTGGAATGCGATTCCCCGGGGCTGGCGCAGCAGCAGCACCGCCCATCGCCGCTTCCAGGACTGGGAACGAGCCGGGTTCCTCCGCCGACTCTGGGAGGCGCGGCTGCTCGAGTATGAAGCGCTCCAGGGGATCGACTGGGAGTGGCAGGCGTCGATGGCTCGATGACGAAGGCGCCACTCGGCGGCCCTTTCGGCGACGCCGCGGTCGGACCGAACGCCACGGACCGCGGCAGACTCGGGGTGAAACGGAGTCTGCGGACCGCCGCCGACGGGGTCCTGCTCGCGGTGGTGGGGGCCGGCGCCGACGCCCATGACAAGACCTTGCTGGCCACGACCCTCGACGCGATCGTGACCGACCGGCCCGTCCCCAGCCGCCGGCACCCGCAGCGTCTCGGCCTCGACAAAGGGTACGACTACGCTGACAGTGATGACGCGGACGCCGCGCGGGGCTATCGCGGGCACATCAGTCGTCGCGGCGAAGATCCCCGCCCACGCCGTGCCGGTCCTGGCCAGCGCGTGCGCCGGTGGGTGGTGGAGCGCCCCCACAGCTGGCTCAACCGTTCCCGGCGCTGTCCGGTGCGCCGGGAGAAGAAGCGCCACGACTATCTCGCGTTCGGACATCTGGCCTACGCCCAGCTCCTCTTCAGTCGGGTCGCCCGGCTATTGGGATAAGCTCTAAGGGGACGGATGCCGAGGCCAGCCGGTAGCGCCTCCGGCGGGCGACCGCGGTCTGCCGTCTTCGAGCGCGGCGCACGACTCGGATACGCTCCCCGCCGCGAATCCCGCCGTGGGCCACGCAGGCCCAGCTTTCGTCAGGCGGCCGCGCTCCCGGGTGCGTGATCACCGTAGGCGCGGGGCCGGTGACCACCTCGGCTGCCCCTCGGAGGTGCGGTCTCCGTCGGTGGCTCGTCACGTCCCCGGCCATCCCGACCGGGAGGCGGCACACGGCCCGGAGCCTGTGCGCCAGGCGGGGCGGGCGCGGCCCAGGCTCATCGCCGGGCGAATCCGCGGCCGGCGCCCCCCAAGGGTTCCCGGCCGCGCCGCGGCTCTGCGGGCGACTCCGTGGACCCCGCCCGCCCTACCGCGGAACGGGGCGCCGGGCCCGGTGGAGGCGGGCGACGGTCAGCGCCTCCGCCAGCGGCACCGCGACCGCCTCGAGCTGGCGGATCTGGAGGTCGTCGAACGGCTCGGCGTCGGGGCGGTGGCCCACGAGCACGCCCTCGGGCCCCTCGCTGGAGACCAGAGGGACGAACGCCATGGCGCGGTGGCCGGCGCCGGGGAGCCCGCTGTAGCGCGGGTCGCTCTCGGCATCGGTGAGGACCAGCGGCCGGCCCGCGTCCAGCGCCGCCCACATCAGCCCGTGGCCGCGCGCGCGGCGGGTGCCGATCTCCATCACCTGGGGGACGCCGTGGGCCCCGACCACGACCAGGGTCGCGCGACCCCGGCTCAGGGTGCTCAGCTCGCCGCCCGCGAGCCGGAGCTCCTCGTCGAGGAGCTCGAGGATCCGTCGGGCC
Organism: Candidatus Dormiibacterota bacterium; assembly: GCA_027306595.1. Lineage (GTDB taxonomy): Bacteria > Chloroflexota > Dormibacteria > Aeolococcales > Bog-877 > DAHUZL01. The sequence continues at coordinate 3,302 of DAHUZI010000003.1, forward strand.
AGGGTGGGAAGGTCCAGGACCGAGCGGAGCTCCTGGCCCAGCCGCCCATACAGGCGCCACGCCGCGGTCTGGACGGTGGCATGGCGCTCCGCCAGGGTGAGGGCTGGGCCCGAGGGCTCCGGGGCGACCACCTCGTCGCTGGCGTCCGGACCGAAGAGGGTGACCGCCGCCCGGGCGATCCGGGGGTCGAACTGGCTGCCGGCGCCGCGCTCGAGTTCGGTGAGGGCGGCCCGCATCGAGCGCGCTGCGCGGTACGGTCGGTCGGTCGTCATGCTGTCCAGCGCATCGGCGACCGCCACGATCCGGGCCGCCAGCGGGATCGCCTCGCCGGCGAGGGCGTCGGGGTAGCCGCGGCCGTCCCAGCGCTCGTGGTGATGGCGGATGGCGGGGCGGAGCCCGGCCAGCGACCGCACCCCCCCCACGATCTCGGCGCCCAGCGGCGCGTGGGCCATCATCACCTCCCGCTCCTGGTCGGTGAGGGGGCCGCGCTTCTGGAGGATGTGGTCGGGGACACCCATCTTGCCGATGTCGTGGAGGAGGGCGCCGTGGCCGACCGTGCCCCCCTCGTCGAGCCCCACCCCGAGAGCGGCCGCCAGCCGCTGGGCGTAGGCGCTGACCCGGTGGGAGTGCTCGTCGACCGCGTGCTCGCGCGCGTCGCTGAGCGCCACCAGGGTCCGCAGGAGCCCCTCGTGCGTATCGCGCTCGCTCGACACCAGGCGCTGGAGCTGGAGGATGGCGGACACGTGGGCCGCGATCATCCGCCCCATCTGCTCATCCTCCAGGGTGAACTCCGGCTCGTCCTGCTTGCCCGCGAGGTAGAAGGCGCCCCGCCAGCTCCCGAGATGGGGGACCGGGACGCCGAGGAAGCTGGTCAGCGGGGGGTGCCCCGGGGGCAGGGTCCCGACCGACGGGTGGCGGCTCGCGTCGGCCAGCCGCACCGGGGCGTGGCCGCTCGCCACCGTCCCGAGGAGCCCGATCCCCGACGGCCCGTGGCCGAGCCGGTCGCGCACAGCCTCTGGCACTCCGCTGGTCTCGAACTGGACCAGCTCGCCATCTGCGTCCCAGATCGCGATCGCCGCATAGGCGGCGCGGGTGAGCTCGCGGCTGAGGCCGATGGCGGTGCGCAGGACCCTGGGCGTGCCCGACTCCGTGGTGAGGCCGAGGAGCCCCTCCTGGAGGCGGACGAGGTCCGTGGCCCTACGGGAGAGGGCCGCGATCCTGAGCTCCCGGTCGATGGCGACGCCGGCCTGGTGTCGCAGGGGGTCGGTGAGCCGCAGGGCGTTGCCGTCCGCTCGGCGCGGGCGGGCGAACGCGAGGTCGACCCGGCCGACGGGCCGCTCCCCGAGGGTGATCGGCAGGGAGCGCAGCTCCGCCCATCCGTTGGCGTCGAGCACGGCTCGGAGCGGCAGGGGCGCCGCCGGTCCCGGCGGGGCGGCGCCGCCCCCCGGATCGGCACGCCCGTCGGCTGGGGGGTCGGGGACGCGATCCCGCGCCGCGACGGGGTAGGCGGGGGGCATCCCCGCCGACCAGCCGACCGCGAGCCCCTCCTCCCGTTCGTGGACCGTCCAGAGGACCGTCATCGTCGCGCCGGTCAGCTGGTGGATCTTCGACCCGATGCAGGCGAGGCTGGTCGCGAGGGTGGGGGCTCCGTCCACCACGACCGCCGTCGCGCCGATCTCCTCCGCCAGCCAGGTCGCGTGGGTGCGTCCCGCGGCGCGGGCCTGCCGCACGAGGGCCGAGAGGGCCCCGACCGCGTACAGCAGGATGAGGCCGGTCACGGCGTCGCGCAGGGGGGGTAGGGTGCTTCCGGTGACGGGGACGGTGAGCGCGAGGCCGGCCCCGGCGACCGTCGCCACCCCGAGGGCGGGGCCGAGCCCCCAGACGGCGCCGGCGAAGCCCACCGGCAGCAGGTCGAGCAGGAGGGCCGGGCGCTGCGACCCACCGGTCGCAAGGACCAGGCCGAACGCCGCCAGCAGGTCCAGCGCGATCAGCCCTGACGCGAGCCGTCCCGAGCGGGGGCCCCACGCCGCGCCGGTGAGCCCCAGGTAGGCGACCGCGTAGGCGGCGGTGAGGCTGACCAGGGCGACCGGGGAGGCGCGGGGGGCCAGCGAGATCGCGAGCAGCACGACCGCCAGCCCGAGGCCGGCGCGAACCGGCCAGAGCCTCGCCTCCAGCTCGGTGACGGTGATCTGGGGCCGGGCGGCGAGTTCGGGGTGGAGCAGGCCGGCCCGTGCCCGGGCCGCCCACCCGAGGGATGCCATCGGCTCAGCTGGGGCTGGTCAGGTCCGCCGGTCCGGACCGGCCGCAACGGGGGATCGCATGGGCGTGACCGTAGCGTGCCGCCCGGCCGACGGCTCCCACGACGCGGTCGCGAGTCGGTGACGGGATCGGCCTGCGCGCGGGCGGCGTGGCGCTCAGGCGCCCCGCGGTCGGCCGCGCCCTCACCACTCCCAGGGTCGGCCGCCCCAGGGATCGAGGTGCGGGAACACCCGGGCCCGCAGGAGCCGCTCCAGCCGGCGCTCGAACGCGGCCACCTCGCCGGGGCTGAGGAGGCGGGCGAGGGCGGCCGCGAGCGCGACCCGCGCTGGCGGGTCGTCGTGGAGGCGCCGCAGCGCGCGTATCCAGCGCCCGGGCACGGGGTGGCCCCCGAGCTCCAGGAGGACGGTCCGGAGCTTGGGGACCGCGTGGAAGGTCACGCCGTGGTCGATGCCGCGGAGTCGCCCTTGGGGGTCCACAAGGATGTGGGCGCGCTTGCGATCGGCGTTGTTCACGAGGACGTCGAGGACCGCCATCTGAGCCAGCTGCTCCTGGAGGGCCGCGCCCCGGGGCACCGCCTTGGGACCTGGCTTCTCGATGAACTCCTGGATCGAGCCCGGGCCGAAGGGGGCGTCGCTCCGCACCACGGTCCGCGGAACGAGCTCCCAGCCCAGCGCCTGGTCGACCACGGCGGTCGCCACCTCGCGGCGGTGCAGGGTCCCGGCCGGGAAGTCCCACAGCGGGCGCTCGCCCCGGGCCGGCTTGTAGATGGCGAGGCGGGGCCCCTGTGGGGTGTCGAGGAGGACCTGGAAGACGGCGTTGCTGCCCCACGGGATCCGGCCGATCTCGGTGATCGGGCAGGTTGCAAGGATGCGGTCCAGCTCGGGGCCGGTCGGGGACGGTCCGCCCGACCCGACCCCGGCCAGCGCGGGGCCGGGGTGGGGCGTTGGATCCTGATCGCGGTCACCGCTCCCCCGCGCTGCCATGAGGCGCCCAGCGTACCCGGCCCTCAGCCGGCGGACACGGACGGCTGGCGCCCCGGTGGCGAAGGCGTGACACCGAGCGGCGGCGGCCGCTTGCGAGCCTAGGATCCGGTCGGGAAGCCAGTCGGCCGCCCGTCCCGGCGAATGGGACCCCGGGACGAGGGCCGATGAGGAGATCGGCGGCGATGTGGATTCCGGTCCGGCCGCGGCGTGCCGAGGCCCGACCCGAGGCGGGGGCGTGGCCCGGCGGACTTGGCCCCCGGCCGGGGCTCGGGCGGCGGCGGCGCGCCCGGAGCGCGCTGCCACTCATCGCCTCGACCCCGCTCGACGCCGGGGTCGCCCGCTGGCGCCGGCTCTCGCCGTCGTGGGTGGAGGCCCGCCTGTGGCCGGTTCGGGCGATCACCCTCGCCGGGATCCTCCTGTCGGTCGCGACCCGGGTCTCGCTCGGGCCCGCCCTGCCCGGCCTCCTCGCCATCGCCGCCGCGTATGTCGTCGGTCACTTCGTCGTCCGCCGCACCCTCGCCGGCGACGTCCCCACCCGGCTCGGCTGGTGCTTCCTCGTCGGTCTCGACCTCCTGGTGGTGACCGGCCTGCTGCCCTTCTCCGGGATGGGCCAGAGCCCGGTCGCCTTCGCCTACCTCTTGCCCACCGTGGTGGCGGGGGTGGTCCTGGGCCTGCGCGCCGCGATCGTGGTCGCGACCGTCGCCAGCGCCGCCTACCTCGCCAGCGGTGCCGCCTCGGTCGGTTTCGCCGGCATCCCCAGGGACGGGCTGGCCCTGGTCGTGGTGCTGTACGGGGTCGCGGTGCTGGCCGCCCTAGTCGCGATGACCCAGGAGGAGCTGCGCCGCCAGACCGACCAGCTGGCCGCCGCGATCGTCTCGGCCGCCCGGGGCGCCGACCAGACCGAGGACCTCGGCCAGGGGCTCGGGCTTCTCGGGGAGCGGATCAGCGAGCTGGTCGGGGCGTCCTCGATCGCGATCCTCGTACGCCGGGTGCTCGACGACACCCTGTCGATCGGCTGGCAGCGGGGGGCGATCCCCGGGTACGCCGCCGCCCTCCGCCGGGCCGGACTCGACGTCGTGCGGACGCGGCGGCCGGAGCGCGTCCGCGCCGTCGCCAGGGCCGAGGCCGCCCTCGACCCGGGCGGCCTCGGCCGGGCGCTGGCCGACGCCGGGCTCACCGAGCTGCGGCTCCTGCCGATCGTGATCGAGGACCGGGTGGTCGGCCGGGTGGACCTCGGCGTGGGCCGGCCGGTCGCCGAGCTCGACCGCCTCTTGCGCCTGGCCGAGCCGCTCCTCCACAACGCCGGGCTCGCGATCCTGCGTGATCGCCGGATGGCGGCCCAACGCCGGCGCACCGAGGCGATGGTCCGCCTCCACGACGGGCTCCGCCGGATGGCGGCCGGCCGCACGCCCGCAGTCCTGGTCTGGCGGGCGGCCGAGCTCTGCCGCGAGCTGACCGGGGCGACCAGCGCCGCCGGCGCCGTCTGGAACGACGACGACGAGCCGGTCTGCTATCAGCGGGCGGGCGACGACGGGGCCGGCCGGGCCCCGGCCGGCCCGCCCGGGGCCGAGCTCCTCAACGTCGTCTCGCGGGCGGCGGCGTCGGTTCGGGTGATGCGGGGGCGCCCGCTGCCGGGGTCGGTCGGGCCCGGCCCCGGCGCCCGCGCCGACGAGGGGTTCCTCGGCGTGCCGCTTCCCCACCTGGGCGGATGGCGGGGCGCGCTCACCCTCACCGGCCCGCCGGGAGGGCTGGCCTTCGCAGACGAGGACGCCAGCGTCTGCGAGACCATCGCCGCCCACCTCTCCGCCGTCCTCCAGGTCCATCGCCTGTACACGGCCGAGGCCGACACCCATGACAGCCTGCTGCGGACCCTGGTCCAGCTCAGCGAGGCGCGGGAGCACGCCGCGCCCCAGCACGCGGACCGGGTCGCCGCCCACGCCCGCCGGCTTGCCCGCCACCTGGGGGTGGCCGACCCGGAGCTGGGCCGGATCGCCGGCGCCGCCCGGCTCCACGACATCGGGACGCTGCTGACCCCCGACCAGCTGCTCGCCAAGTCCGGGCCGCTCTCCGACGAGGAGCGGCAGGTCGCCATGGCCCACGGGCCGCTCGGGGCGGACCTGGTCCAGGGGATCCGGGGGCTGGCGCCGCTGGCGGCGGCGATCCGCCACCACCACGAGCGCTGGGACGGCGCCGGCTATCCCGACGGCCTGGCCGGCGACTTGATCCCGCTCGCGGCTCGGATCATCGCCGTCGCCGACGCCCTCGAGACCATGACCGTGGCGCGGCCCCACCGCGCCGCCCTCCCCCTGGACGCGGCGCTGGCCGAGCTCGGGCGCTGCGCCGGCACCCAGTTCGACCCGCTGGTGGTCGAGGCGGCGGTCGCCGTCTTCGCGTCCGGGACGGAGTCGGCGCCCGCCGCCGGCGTGGCGGGCCGGCCCGTTGGCCGGGGGAAGGCGGGCCGGCCGGTGCGGCGGACCAGCTCCGG
>DAHUZI010000026.1 GCA_027306595.1 Candidatus Dormiibacterota bacterium
CACCGCCGCGGCGGCCCCGACGCGCAGGCGGGTCACCCGCACCCCGGCGGCGGCCCCGACTCGCACCACCCGACGCCGGACACGCGTCCGGGTCACCCCGCCCGTGGGCGGAACCGAAGGCGCGGGCGCGAACGGCGCTTCGGCCTGATCAGCGAGCCGCCCGCCCCGAATGGGGCGGGCGGCTCCTGCGACTTGGCGGGTGGGCGGGCTCCGGCCCGCCCACCTAGCGCAGGCCCCAACCCTCGCCGCAGGACCGGTCAGGCGCCGGAGCGGAGGACGGGGTCGTTGGCCCGCAGGTCGAGGAACTCGACCCGGTCACGCCCATTGCGTTTGGCGGCGTAGAGGGCGCGATCGGCGAGCGCGAGCAGATCCCGCTCCCCACCCGTGCCCTCCGGAAACACCACCCCGCCGATGCTCACCGAGCAGCGCAGGACCCGTCCGTCGGGCAGCGGGATCGGCATCGAGCGCACCGCCTGGCGGATCTTATCGGCCACGACCTCTGCGTCGGCGCGGCCGGTATTCGTCATCACGACGGTGAACTCCTCGCCGCCGTACCGGGCGGCCAGATCCGAACGCCGGACGGTCTCCATCAGACGGCGCCCCACGGCGCGCAGGGCCGCGTCGCCGGCCAGGTGGCCGTGGGCGTCGTTGAGCGCCTTGAAGTGGTCGAGGTCGAGCATGAGGACGGTGAGGGAGCTGCCCATCCGGTCGGCGACGTTCAGCTGCTGATCGAGGAAGCCGCGCAGGAACCGGTAGTTGTAGAGGCCGGTCATGGCGTCGGTGTTGGCTTCCCGCTGGGACACCACCAGCAGGAGGCTCTTGTCGATCGCGACCAGGATCTGGTCGGCCACCGACTGGCAGAGCATGCGGTCGCTGGCAGTGTAGGGCAGCCGCTTGTTGCCAACCACCAGGAGGCCGCGGGCGTGGTCATCACCGAACTGGAGCGGGACGACCAGGCAGTCGCGCAGGCCGAGCAGCCGCTCCAGGGGGCCCCGGTCGAGATCGGAGAGCTGATCGCGCGCCACCGTCGCGGGCCGGCGCGCCAGCGACCCGGTGAGACCGGGTGACGCGGTGAGGACGCTCCACGGCGGCAGCTCGGCGCGGGTGCCGACCGCGATGCGAAGGTCGCCGCCCGGCTCCGGATCCGCCCGCGTAATCAGAATGGCGAGATCGGCATGGAGGAGATCCGCCAGCGCCCGGAGCACCGCGTGGAGGGCCCGGTCGATGGGCTCCGCGCTGTTGAGGGCGGCCGCGATCTGGGTCCGCCCGGTCGCCCCCACAAGCTGGGCGTGCAGCCGCTCCCGCATCAGGTCGAAGTTGGCGGCCAGACGGACGATCTCGTCGGCGCCGGCCGCCAACACCGGCTGGCTGTAGTCGCCCTCGCGCAGCCGCGCGACCGCCACCCCCAGCTGCCGAAGGGGTCGGGCGAGGTAGTGCTCGACCACGAGGAAGACCGCGACCATCGCGACGGTCAGCACCAGCACCGCAGCCAGCGCCACCGGCGCGATCAGCGCCCCGAGCGAGGTGTCGGGCGGGGCCAGCGGCTGCGCCACCACGACCGTGCTGCTCGGCGCGCCCTGGGGGCCCCGCAGCCCGGTGGCGGCGACCGCCATCGGCACCCCGGCGATCGTCGCCTGCACCGGGCCGCGGCCAGTGGCCAGCGCCCGCAAGACGGTGGCGGGCACGGGGCGGCCGGGAACCCCCGTCGCCCCGAGGAAGGGGCCCGGGGCGGCGAAGCGGTCGGCGGCGACGACCGCGAGGCCGTACTCGGACCCCGTGCCGAGCAGGGTGGTGGTGAGGCTGCGCACCAGAGAGGCCCCCAGCGGGCGCAGGTAGGCGACCCCGCCAAGGAGCCGGCCCCGGAGCAGCACCGGGGCGACGCCGACCGCGTACGTGCGGCCCGAGGGCCCAGCGGCGAAGTATCCGGCCGGTGCGCCGCCGCGGCTCGGACACAGGCGCAGGAGTCCCGGCCCGACCATCCGGCGCAGCGGCAGCGCCAGCCCGCCGGGGCTGACCGCCAGCCCGGCCGCGGTCGGACCCACCAGCGCCACCACGTCGCCGGGCGGGGCTGCCGCAGCGTAGAAGGCGGCCGTCGCCCGAAGCGCCAGGGTGCCGGTCTCGAAGCTCGTCACCGTCTGGTGGAGCTGGGCGACCTGGCAGGCGACCCCGCGGGCGGCGTCGGCGGTCTGCGTCGTGACGACCGCCCCGGCCACCGTGGCGGCGTGGGCGGCGCTGTCCAGGCCGAGCAGCTGCCGGTCCCGCTGCGACTGATAGAGCGGCACCGCCGCCGTGCCGATCGCCGTCAGCACCCCCAGCACAAGGAGGATGGCCGCGAACTGCACCGCGAAGGATGCCCGCCGCGATCGTCGAGGCCGGCGCGGGGGAACCTGGGCTGCGCGCGAGCCCGATCCGTGGCTGTGGACGTCACCCTCCTCGGCCGACTCCCGTGGGTCTGGCAGGTCCCGGTCCGGCCACCAGCTGGCAGCGGCCCCATCCGTGGGTGCGCCTACCGTACCCGCCGATCCCAGGCCGCGGACACGGCGGGGGGGTAGCGATCCGGCCGCAGCGCGGTCACGGATCTCCAACAGGTTCGCGGGGCGACGCCGAAACGGGCACGCGGGCGGGCGAGTCCGCCACCATCGGTGTCTGTGAGCGAGGTAGGGCCCCCGGCCGAGACCCCCGGCGATGACTGACATCGTCGTCTCCTTCCTCGACGGCGAGATGCTGTACGGGACGGTCCCCGCGCTGGAGATGGAGGATCCGTTCCTCGACCTCTCGGTGGAGAACCTGGGCAGCAACGCCCGACGCGCCCTCATCCCACTGACCTCGATCCGCCAGATCCTGGTCGGCGACGACCCGCCCGCCCCCTCGCAACGGGAGCTCGAGCGGCTCCCCCGCGTCGCCCTGCGCTTCAACGACGGCCAGGTCGAGCGCGCCTACGTCGTCACCCCGGCGCGGCTCCAGCGGTTCGGGGCGATCTGGGACCTGGTGGACCCGGGCGGCGAGCAGCGGCGGCTCGTCGGCGTCCCCTACACCGCGATCAAGGCCGCTTTCTACATCCGCCACTGGGACAGCCGCCCTCGGGGCTCGCGCCAGCCGGGGGAGGAGGGGGCCGCGGACGAGAGCGACCGCCTCGCCAGCGTCCACGCCGCCCGCCGGAGCCGGCGGCTGGGCCAGCGCCTGCGGCCCCAGGAGGCGGGCCTGCTCGAGCGGCTGCGCAGCGGGGGACCCGGAACGGACAGCGAGTCGGTGGCGGCGGAGCCGACAGCTTGAGGGTGCTGGTCACCGGGGGAGCAGGGTTCATCGGCAGCACCCTGGTGGACCGGCTGCTCGGGCTCGGCCACACGGTGACGGTCGTCGACGACCTGAGCCAGGGTCGGCGCGAGCAGGTGGCGCCGGGAGCTCGCCTGTACCCGGCCGACGTGGCCGGCGAGTGGGTCGCGCACATCGTCGCCCGCGAGCGCCCCGAGACGGTCGTGCACCTGGCCGCCCAGATCGAGGTCGGCCGGTCGGTCGCCGACCCCCTGGCTGACGCGCGGATCAACGTCCTCGGCACCGTCAACGTCCTCACCGCCGCGGCGGAGGCTGGCGTGCGCCGGGCCGTGCTCGCCTCCTCCGGGGGGACCGTGTACGGCGAGGCCTCGGTGATCCCGACCCCCGAGGACCACCCGACGCGGCCGGCCTCTCCCTACGGCGCCGCCAAGCTCGCGCTTGAGGGGTACGGCACCGCCTTCACCCAGAGCCTCGGGCTTCCGACCGTCTCGCTCCGGCTGGCCAACGTCTACGGCCCCCGGCAGAGCCCGCACGGCGAGGCCGGCGTCATCGCCATCTTCGCCGAGCGCCTCCGCCGCCGGGAGGTCCCGGTCGTGAACGGCGACGGCGGCAACACGAGGGACTACGTGTACGTCGACGACGTCGTGGCCGCCATGGTGGCGGCGCTGACCCTGCCCCCCGACGTGTACAACGTGGGCACGGGGGTGGAGACCTCGGTGATCGAGATCCACCAGGCGCTGGCTCGGCTGGCGGGGATCGACGCGCCAGCGCGCCACGGGCCGCCGCGCCCCGGAGATCTGCGCCGCAGCGCCCTCGACTGCCGGCGGCTTCGGGCCGCCAGCGGCTGGAAGCCGGCGGTCCCGCTGGCCGAGGGGCTCGCGCGCACCCTGGCGGCGATGGCGGCTGCGCCCCCCACCGGGAGCTGAGGGGACCGAAGACCGGGGACCGGGCGGCCGCTACCGGAAGCGGAAGGTGATCCGCCCGCGGGTGAGGTCGTAGGGGCTGAGCTCAACCCGGACCCGATCACCGATCAGGGTCCGAATGTAGTTCTTGCGCATCTTGCCGGAGATGTAGGCGAGAACGGTCTGCCCGGTCTGGAGCTCGACGCGGAACATCGCATTCGGCAGCGGCTCGACCACCGTGCCCTCGAGCTCGATGGTCCCCTCCTTCTGCTCCTCGACCGGGGTCGGCTTCGAGCGCGTGGGACGACCGGGGGCGCGCTGGACGCGACCGCGCATCGGCCGTCGAGCCACCTCGCACCTCCTTCCAGCTTCGAGCGCCCCGGGCGACCGCCGCGCTGGCGTCCCGGCTGGCGCGTTGCCAGTGTACCCGCTGCCGCGCAGGGCCAACCGCCGGGATCAGCGGGCGAAGGTGATCGCGGTCTTGATGTCCCCCGGCTGGGGGGTGAACGCCGCCGCGAACGCCGCCGCGGGCACCCGGCGCGTGACCACGCCCTCGAGGAGGCCCGGCCACCGCTGGACCGCCCCTTCCAGCGAGCGGGCGGCCGCCTCGAAGTGGCGCCGGTTGGCGTTGACCGTGCCGAAGACCAGCTTGTTGCCGAGGACGAGCTCGAGATTGAGGACGTCAGCATCGAGCTGGAGGGTCCGGTGCCCGGCGGTGACGCTGGAGAGGCAGCCCACCCCGTTGCGGCCGAGCGCACCGACCGCCGCCATCGCCACCGAGGCCGACCCGGTCGCCTCGAAGATCCAGTCGATGTTGCCGAGCTCCGCAGCCAGGCCTGCCACCGGGTGCTCGTCGGCGTCCCAGAGGCGGGCCCCGGCCTCGGCGAGGAGCCGGGCCGGCAGCGAGTCGGGTTCGCTCTTGGCGATCACGGTCACCTCCAGCCCCCGCAGACGCAGGAAGAGCGCGGCGAGGAGCCCGACGGCGCCGGCGCCGCAGACGACCGCGGTGTGGGGCGCCCAGGGAAGCCTCGCCTGCTGGACCGCCACCGCCTCCATGAGGCCCTTCTCGACGATACTGGCGGGCTCCATGAGGACCCCGACCTGGTCGAGCGCGTCCGGCAGGGGGACGATGAACTCGCACCGCTCGACGACCCTGGCCGCCATGAAGCCGTCCCGCCCCTTGATCCCCCGCTCGGTGTAGTCGCCGGTGAGACAGTCGTCGCTCTGGCCCGCGGCGCACGGCGCGCAGCCCTGGGGACAGGGCCGGCGAACCGTCGTCACGACCAGCTGGCCCGGGCGCAGCCCGCTGGCGGCGGGGGCGTGCACGATCCGACCCAGGTTCTCGTGCCCGAGGACGAGCTGGTCGCGGCCGGCCGGCGCCGCCCCGTAGCCCTGCTCCACGATCTCGTGGTCAGTGCCACAGATCCCCACCTCGACGATGGCGATCTCCGCATCCTCGGGTCCGGGAGGGCCGCCGGACGGGGCGTCGAGGTCAGCCAGCCGCACCGAACCGGCCTTGCCTGGGGTCGTGACGATCGCCGGCACCATGGTGGGCCCTCCCGAGGCGGAACGGTGCGGGCTTGTCCGAGCCGCTCGATGATCGTCGCAGGCCCGAGGCCACCTCTGCAGCCCTCCGTGCCAGCTGCTGGCGCAGCCCGGGCGGGCGCGCGGAGGAAGGCCGTCAGGGGGTTGGGGTCGCGGGCGCCCCCACGACGTCGGCCTGCGATCGCTGTGCCCTCGCGGGCCCCGTGCGTCCAGTCGAGGTGCCAGGCCCCGCGGCTGGCCACGCGGACGCGGTCGATGGCCCAATTGGGTGGGGTGCGCCCGCGCGAGGATCCGGCCGGCGGCTGGGACCGGCCGCGTGAGCCACGGCACCGGCTCGAGATCGAGCGCCGCCGCGGCGACGGCCCGAGCGAAACCGCGCGAGCCGACGATGGCCCGCCGCGGCGGCCCGCCGAGAAAGACCGCCGCGGCGCGTTCGCGGACTCCAGAGCGTTCGCCCGCGTGGGGGAGCGCGTCCGGGGGGATCGGGGCCGCAACGTGTCGGACCCTGGACCGCACCCGAGCGCTGGTGGCTGCCGGCGGCTGCCGCTTCGAGCCTGGGGCCCGATCCCGAACGAGCGGGCGAGCCGACGGGCGGCCCCCCCTGTCCGATGCGGATGTCGGGCACACCGCTCGGGGGGTCGACCACGCCGGGGGCGACGGCGAGGCGGCGGCCAGGGGGGGCCTGCGATGGGCGCAGGGCACCGCCAGTGATCTCGAGCCAGGCCACGGGGTGGCCGAAGGGAGGTGCCTTGTGCGACCGGGATCGCACGCTATACTGCGCCCCACTACACCGGTTCCAGCGTACGAGGCCTGCGTTCTCCCTCAGATGACCAACGTCCTCGAGATCGAGCAGCTCAAGACCTACATCCGCCAGCGGCACACCGTGGTCCAGGCCGTCGATGGCGTCTCCCTCACCATCGCCGAGGGCGAGACCCTGGGGCTTGTCGGTGAGTCTGGTTGCGGCAAGACCATGACCGGCATGTCGATCATGAAGCTGCTGCCCCCCGGTGGCCACATCGCGGGCGGCCACGTCCGGCTCGCGGGCCGGGACCTGGTCCCTCTCGGCGAGCGCGACATGCGCCACGTCCGCGGCAACGAGGTCGCGGTGATCTTCCAGGATCCGATGACCTCGCTGAATCCGACGATGTCGGTCGGAAGCCAGATCGCCGAGGGCGTGCGCATCCACAAGGGCGCCTCGCGCGCGCAGGCGCGCGCCCGCGCCCTCGAGGTCCTCAAGCTGGTCGGCATGCCCAGGCCCGAGGAGCGGATCGACTACTTCCCGCACCAGCTGTCCGGTGGCCTTCGCCAGCGGGTCGTGATCGCCATGGCGCTCGCCTGCGAGCCCAAGCTCGTCATCGCCGACGAGCCGACCACCGCCCTCGACGTCACCATCCAGGCCCAGATCCTGGATCTCATCACCGAGCTCAAGGAGCGCCTGCGGATGGCGGTCCTCCTCATCACCCACGACCTCGGCGTCATCGCCGGGCGGGCCGACCGGGTCATGGTGATGTACGCGGGGAAGATCGTGGAGTCGGCGTCCACGCTCGAGCTCTTCGCCGACCGGCACCACCCATACACTGAGGCGCTGCTGGCGTCGATCCCGCGGCTCGACCAGGTCCAGACCGAAACGCTGTACAGCATCCCGGGCCTGCCCCCCGACCTCGCGCACCCGCCGACGTGGTGCCGCTTCCAGCCCCGATGCCGGTTCGCGACCCAGATCTGCCGGGATTCGGAGCCCGAGTTGGGCGGGGGCGACCCGGCCCATCCGTTCGCCTGCTTCAACCCGGTCGGTCCGGTCGGGGCGTCGGCCCCGGTGGCGGCGGCAACCTGACGCACGGGGGGACGGGGGTGACCACGACCGACGCCAGCCCGGAGACGGCGGCCGCCACCGGTGCACCGACAGCCTTCCTCGACCTGCGCCACGTGGTGAAGGAGTTCCCGGTCACCGCCGGCAGCGTGCTCCAGCGCCGGGTGGGATCGGTCAAGGCCGTGTCCGACGTCTCGTTCAGCGTCCGCAAGGGCGAGACCTTCGGGCTGGTCGGGGAGTCGGGCTGCGGCAAGACCACGCTGGGCCGGCTGATCGTCGCCCTCGAGCATCTCGACGGGGGACAGATCTGGTTCGACGGCGAGGAGTTCTCCAAGCTGAAGGGGAGGGCGCTGCGGCACCGGCGCCGCGACCTCCAGCTGATGTTCCAGGACCCGTACGCCTCGCTCGACCCGAGGATGCGGGTGGGGACGATCATTCGCGAGCCGCTCACGGTCCAGAGGATCGGGAACCGCCGGGAGCAGGACGCGCGGGTCCGCGACCTCCTCCAGGAGGTGGGCCTGAGCGCCAAGTCAGTGCACCTCTACCCGCACGAGTTCTCCGGGGGCCAGCGCCAGCGGATCGGGTTCGCCCGCGTCCTCACCCTCAACCCCAAGCTGATCGTCGCCGACGAGCCGGTGTCTGCGCTCGACGTGTCGATTCGGTCCCAGATCCTCAACCTCATGAACGCCCTCCAGGAGCGGCACGACCTCACCTACGTCGTCATCTCCCACGACCTGTCGGTGGTGAAATACATCGCCAACCGGATCGGGGTGATGTACCTCGGCAAGTTGGTCGAGGTCGGCCCGAGCCAGATCCTGTACGAGAAGGCGGCCCACCCGTACACCTCCGGCCTGATCGAGGCGATCCCGATCCCCGACCCCAAGGTTGAGCTCAACAAGGCTGAGCGCGCCATCAAGGGGGAGCTGCCGTCAGCTGTGAACCCGCCCAGCGGATGTCGCTTCCGAACCCGCTGCCCGCGCGCCCAGGCGCTCTGCGCCGAGGTGGAGCCCCCGATGCGGGCCTTCGGCCCCGACCACCTCGCGGCCTGCCACTTCCCGCTGCAGCCGGCGGCCTGATCCCGGCCGACTCGGCGCGCCCCGGCGCGTCCCGCCGCCCCCGCGCGGGCGCCGGCGGCGGGACCTGGGTGGCAGCGGATCGGGCGCTGCCACCGCCGCTCACGCCGGGCGCAGCGTCCGACCGCCCCTTGCCACACGCTCACGGTCGAGCGGACCACCGCCGCGGGCTCGAGCCGCGGCGGCCGCCGGCGCCCGC